>NZ_JASCQJ010000007.1:0-122343 GCF_033043255.1 Clostridium lamae
TCTTTTTTATTAATCTTTCATATTTATCTTCTAATATAAATATCTCTTTATAATTGAAAAACCACTTTATCTCATTTAAAAGATTAATAACTAATTTTCCTTTTACATTTCTAATACCACTTAATGTCAAAAGTTCATTATTATTATCAAATATATCATTTATAATCTTAGTATCACTAATTATGCTAAGTAATGATTCATCAATAGAAAATAATTCATTTTTATTCAACTCATAATCTAATATTCTAGATCCAAGGCTAATTATCTTCATATCTTATACTATCCTTATCTGTTGGTGATGATGTACTGTCTTCGGTCCCTCCATTATCAGATAATGGTATCTCTACTTCAGATTCTCCATTATTCACAGGTGGTTCTGTACTTCCTCCTGTTTCTCCGCTATCTGTTGGAGGTTTTGTACTGTCACCGGTTCCTTCGCCATTGCTTGGTGGTTCTGTGCTATCACCAGTTCCTTCACTATCTGTAGGTGGTTCTGTACTGTCACCAGTTCCTTCATTATTGCTTGGCGGTTCTGTGCTGTCACCGGTTCCTCCACTATCTGTAGGTGGTTCTGTATTTCCTCCAGTCCCTCCACTATTGGTCGGCGGTTCTGTATTTCCTCCTGTTCCTCCGCTGTTGCTTGGCGGTTCTGTGCTTCCTCCACTATTACTTGGTGGTGTCGTAGTACTATCTCCTGTACTTCCACTGTTGCTAGGAGGTACTGTAGTTGTAGTGTCACCTGCTCCCCCTGATTCTCCACTATTTAAATCTTCTGAATTCGATTCATCAATCCAAATTGGTTCTTCAATCTCTTCTTCTTTTTGATTTTCTAGGTATTCACTATATTGTTCATTTATATTCTTAACTAATACATTATTCTTTAGAATTCTTTTATTTGTCGTTATAAACTTATAATTTTCCTTATCTGTTAAATTAAGAGCTTTTAATACTCCATCCTCTACTAGATCTCCTAATAAAACAACATCATATTTTACATTTGATATATTTATATTTTTATTCTTAAAGTCATCATAAAAATCTTTTATTGATGCTTGATCTATATTCTGATTCTGATATTTATTCTCTATTTCTTTAACTCTATCGTCTAATTGATCTTTATCTAACTTCAATAAATTTAAGAGAATATTCTCGTATACATTTATATCATCTAAACTATCACTATCTTTAATATCATCCTTATTAACTAGCACATAATTTGATATTTGAATATTAAAGTTTGTTTTAATTATGTTCTTGATATCCCCTATACTATTTATATCAATTAAATTAGTTAATTCATCAACCTTATCGTATGCTTGAACTTGTAAATTACCTGGATATATTATTCCATTTAACTCATTTTTTTCTTTAGAGTTTAATATTAATATGCTCTGAACCTTTTCATTTTTATATGTTACAATAGCATAATTATTAATTTTCATTTGTATATCACTAGCAGCTATCATATTTCCTGTAGTGTCCATATATATATATCCCGCTGAAGCTAATGATGTAACTAATGCAAATAATATTGAAAATATAATTAATCTTTGACTTTTTCTATTATTTATAGCTATTTGTTTTCTTATATTTTTATCTTCATCATTAATCTTTTTCCATATTGTATATGGTATAAATCTTTTTTCTTCAACTAAGTAATTTAAATATCCCTTAGCAGTGAAGATAGAAGCTATACCAGTAACTATGAAATTTGTAAGTACTGAAAAAGGAAAACTTATTATAAAAAAGTTTAATATTTGAGCTATTAATACAAATATAGCTGTCTCATACCTTTTCCTTAATAAGGATGGTATGAATCCAAATGCAAAAGTACTTATATCTATATTGTAAAATGCATTTTTAACCATATTTTTATCATTTACTAACGATACTTTTTTTATAAATTTACCAGTCGGTACAAACTTCTTAAAATTCTTATCTACAAGCTTGAACTCTTTTAGCAATGAGTGATCTTGATTCTTTAGTACACTTTTCTTATGTTCTAATCTTTCTTTATCAGTCATTTTATTTATTTTATTGATATATTCCTGATACTTAGGTAAAACTTCATCTACATCTCCATATTCCTTAAGTGTCCCATATTCAAGCCACATTGCCTTATTACAAAATTGCTTTATTTGAGGTAAAGCGTGACTAACAAAAAATATAGTCTTTCCACTTTCCTTAAACTCATTCATTTTATCTAAACACTTTTGAGTAAATGTAGGATCACCAACGGATAATGCTTCATCTATTACTAATATATCTGGATTAGTATATATAGATATAGCAAAGCCAAGTCTAGATCTCATACCACTTGAATATGTTCTAAGTGGTTGATTTATAAATTCACCTATATCAGCAAAATCTATAATTTCTTGTTTTATTTCTTCTATTTCAGCTTTTTTATATCCCATCATTAGAGCCTTTAACTCTATATTTTCAATTCCTGTAAGGAAATTATTCATTCCAATACCAATTGCTATAAGAGAAGCTTCACCATTTATTTCAATTTCTCCACTTGTAGGCATTGATACTCCGCCTAAGATATTTGAAAGTGTTGATTTCCCAGAACCATTAAGTCCTAATAATCCTACCACTTCTCCTTTTTTAACCTTGAAGGATATATCTTTTAAAGCATAAAAAGTTTTACCAGCTCCCTTTGGTAGAAGCAAATCTAATAACTTTTGTTTAGAGCTAGAATACATTTTATAGCCTTTGCTAATATTTTTAGCTATTATTGAATATTTCTTTTCCTCCATCTCTTATCCCCTTGCATTTTAAAGTAAATCCGAAAATCTATTTCTAAATTTCATATGAATTGCAGCGCCTATTAAAATCATTGCTATAGTCACTAGCCAATAGTATATTGTAAATCTAACATCTTCAAAGAACCATTTATTGTATAAAAATGTATTTCTAAAACCTTCTATTATATATATAAAAGGATTCATTTTTATAACTTTTAATGCTATTGGAGGTAAATTTACAGTATTCCATAAAATTGGAGTTAAATAAAACATAAATCTTAGTACAGTTCCAACTATTCTATTTATATCCCTTACCGCCATAACTAAAGCTGATGTTATAAGTGATATTCCAACTACTAATAATGTTGCTGCTAGTAAATAATATGGTATTTGAATATAATATATAGTTGCTTTATATCCGTTAAATACGTATATTATTATCATTATAAATATTACTGGTATATTATTTAATAACTGAGTTAATACAGTATAAGTTGGTATTATACTAGTTGGAAACTTCATCTTTGTTAATATTGATGCTTTTGAGTATATTGATAAAGCACCACTACTTATTGAAGAACTTATGTAAAACCATGGAATAAGTCCAGCTAACATCCATAGTAAAAAAGGATGTCCATCTATTGGTTTACCATTTCTTATTCCAAGCCCAAACACAAACCAATAAACTCCTATTTGAGATAATGGGTTAAGTATTATCCATAGAAGACCAAAGTATGTGTCTCTTAATGGTGTTATAAAATCATATAAAGATAATTTATAAATTTTATACCAATTTTTCTTATTCTCCTTTAAAATAAAAAGTAAATCTTTCATCCTATACCCCTACATTTATATCATTCTCTAAATTTACATTTTCCTTATATAAGAATTCATCATATATTCTTACAAACTTTTCTTTTTCATTATTCCAATTATACTTTTCTCTTGCCTTAATACAATTTTTCTTAAACATTGCATGTAATTCTTTATTTTCCAATAATGTATTTACAGCATCTGCTATTTCCTTTGAATTATGAGAATCTACCACTAATCCTACCTGCTCTTCTTGAACAACTCTCTTAATTTCAGGAAAATTACAAGCAACTACAGGCACTTGACTCATCATATATTCAAAAAGTTTATTTGAGGATGCTGAATAATGGTTAAAGCAAACATTATTTAAAACTTGAAATCCTAAATAAGCATTAGCAGTATAATATTTAAGCTCATCCACTGGAACCTTATTTAAAAACCTTACCTTTTCTTGAAGCTTTCTGTCATTAACCATTTTTATTATTTCAGGCTTTAACTTCCCATCACCTATAAAAACAGTAATTCCATCCTTAAACTTATCTATAGCTTCTACTATCTTTTCAAGCCCTCTACCTTCTTGTATTCCACCTTGATAAAGTAGTATTGGTTTATCTCTTGGAATATCTAGCATAGAATGTATATCATATTTGTTTTCTATAGAATCATCCTTAGTGTAGAAAGGATAATTATGTACAATATAAGGCAATTCTATGTTATATAAATCTTTAACATATTCAGCCCTAGTTCTATTTGTCATAATCATCTTGTCAATGAATTTAATTAAGAACTTCTCTATATAATAAGCTGCCTTACCATAACCAGTTCTAGAACTTTGAACTTCATGAGAATCATATACTAAATATCTTCTTTTTAAAATTTTACTGCACAAAATACCCTGAGGAAGTGTATTTAAATCATTGCTATGATATATATCAGCATTAAATTTAACTCCTTCAATTACCATATTTAAAAATATATGTGCTTTTATTAAGAAACCTCTTACTTTTTTTAGAGACATAATTGCTAAAAGTGCTACTAAAACTGTTGCAATTACTGGATTAAAATAAAAAATTATACTTAAAATAATAAATAGAGGTAAAGCTAAAATTTTTCTCTTCTTAATAATATTTATAATTTTATTAACAAGTAATATATATTTAGGATACCTACTTACCCTAACTATATTAAACCCATCTCTAGTCTCTCTTTTCTTTAAACCTTCTTGTTTTGGATCATGAATAGCTATAAGCTTAACATCATATCCTTTTTCTGCTAATGCTGAACACTCCCTTAACACTCTTGCATCATTGGTGAAGTGATTCCACACGAACATTCCTACCCTTTTTGACATAATCATTTCTCCTTGTAATTTTTTCAATTAAGTCTATATATTTAATTAAGTTATCTTCAAAACAAAAATTATTTAGGCAATAATTATTACCATTTAATGAATAATTCTCTTGCAATTTACTATCTTTGTATATTTTCAATATTGCATTAGATATTCCAACATAATCATCTGGTTCAACTACTATTCCAGAATTACTATCTCTTATTATCTTAGCTGCATAGCCTTCAACCCCTGCTACTATAGGTATTCCTATTCCCATATAATCAATTACCTTACCTGGTATAACAATATCAAAAGCACTATCTTTTCTTAGATGTGCTAGGGCTATATGGCACTTAGCCACTTCCTCAACAACTTTTTTCTTAGGCATTGGATCATATACTTTTATATTTGTTAAATTATAATGTTCTATTAATTCTAGAACCTTCTGTCTTTGTATCCCTGTTCCTATAATTTTAAATTCTATGTCTTCAATATGCCTTAAATTTCTAGCCACTCTTACAAGTGATGTAATATTTTGAGGTAATCCAATCATACCTGTATATATGGCAGTAAATTTCTTATGTTTATTTGTCTTCCTACATATTTCTCTGTAACCTTCAATTTCACTTTTCTGAAGTCCATTTGGAATAAATTCTATGCTATTTTTATAATTATTTTTAAGTAAATAATCTCTAAAACCATCGCTATTAATTACAATAGCATCAGTAAATCTAAATATAGCTTTTTCCAAAAGGTAAGCGATTTTTAGCATAAACTTATTTGTTCTAAATAACCCTACATTTTTAATACATTCTGGCCATAAATCCCTTATGTCCAATATGTACTTACATCTAAATCTAACTTTAGCTATTACTCCTAAAAGTCCACAAAAAGGAGATGGAATAGTTGCAATGACAACGTCATATTTGGTTTTATTTGAAATAATAGGAAGCATACTTGAAAAAAAGAAATAGATATATATATAAAGTCTAGTAAAAAAATTAGTATTTCTTTTAGCATCGCTTGTCCTAATTCTATGAATCTTGGAACCTTCATATATATCCTTTTCTTTATCCAAATCTCTATAACCATCTTCTTTATAAATTTCTTTATTAGGGTAAGATGGCTCTGATGTTATCACATCAATAGCATATCCTTCTTTCTTTAGTTGAATAACTAAATTAGTAACTCTATTAGCTCCACTACCTATTTCTGGATAGAAGCCCTCAGATACTATTAAAATTCTCTTTTTAGTTTTATCCATTATGTAAATTTTTCTCCTAAATATATTTACACTACTAGTGTTTTGCTTATTTAATAATTTATAATAAGCATTTTTGATAAATTTTAATTTTTTACATGATAATAAATGATAATTTTCATCATTATTCAAACGATAAATATTATAACATATTTAAAACAGTATTATAATTTGTATTTTATTTGTACATTTTTAGATTTAAATGTGTATATAAAAAGTTTAATTAAAATTTCTTTAAATTTTCGCTTATTTGCTTTGTTTTAGCTACTATCAGAGCCAATGCAGCTAAAATAAAAAGCAGGTGATTTTTGCTTTCACCTGCCTTATATCATTCACTGAGTGCTCGTGGGATACGAAGTTAGCCCACTTTATACTCTGTTATAATCTCCAATAAATAAATTCTTCTTTATTAAATCTACTTTTATTAAGTATTCCTTTAACATCTATTAATACTTTTTTTTCTTCTTTATCTTCAGTAATATCTCTTTCATCCAATTCCTTATACTTACTAAATATACTAATAAAATCTTCAAAATCCATATTTCTATATTCACTATGAGCTACTGTTAAAATAACTGCATCAACACCATTAATATTGTCTATCTCTTCTAAATCTAACTTATATGCAATTTTAAACTCATTTTTATCTGCAACAGGATCTGTAATAATTACATCTATATCATAATCTTTTAACTCATTTATTATATCTATTACCTTAGTATTTCTCGTATCTGGACAATCTTCCTTATAAGTAACTCCAAGTATAGCTACTTTTGCTCCTTTTACTCTTTTATTAGCCTTAATTAGGCATTTAACAGTTTTTTCAACAATATATTTAGCCATTCTATCATTTATTTCTCTTGCAGCTGCTATTACTTTAGATTCTAGGCCAATCTCTTTAGCCATATGAATTAAATAATATGGATCAACTCCAATGCAATGACCTCCAACTAACCCTGGATTCATTTTTATAAAATTCCACTTACTTTCTGCTGCTTCTATTACTACTTTAGTATCTAATCCCATTTTATCCAAAATAATTGCTAGCTCATTTACAAGAGAAATCATAACATCTCTTTGACAATTTTCAATTAGCTTGGCTGCTTCAGCAACTTTTATACTTTCTGCTTTATATATACCTGCTTCTATAACTAATTCATAAACCTTTGCTACAATCTCTAATGTTTCATCATCCATACCAGAAACTATTTTTACTATATTCTCTAATCTATGAACTTTATCCCCTGGATTTATTCTCTCTGGAGAATAACCAACCTTAAAATCAACTCCACATTTTAACCTTGATTCCTTTTCTAATATAGGTACACATATATCTTCAGTAACACCTGGATAAACAGTTGATTCATAAACAACTATTGATCCCTTAGATAAATTTCTTCCTATTATTTTACTTGCACATATTATTGGACTTAAATCTGGAGTTTTATCATCATTTGTAGGAGTCGGAACTGCTACAATATGAAAATTACATTCTTTAAGCCTACTTGAATCACTAGTAAATATTACATTTGAGTTTCTAACCTCATCATTTCCAACTTCACTTGTAGGATCTATTCCTAAATTATAAGTTTTAATTTTCTCTTTATTAATATCAAATCCAATAACATTTACTTTTTTAGCAAAAGCTATAGCTAATTGTAACCCCACATATCCTAACCCAATTACAGATAATTTAACATCTAACTTTTTTCTCATATTATTCCCCCATAAAAAAACTTCAAAAGCAATATACTTTTGAAGTTTTATCAATTGTTTATTAATCCCCTTTTTAGTCTACGCATTAAGAAATATCATTATTACCTTCTCATAATAATAAACTTTTTATTATTTAAGATATCATTCCATTAAGCCTCAAAAGAGTTAGCCTTTTACGCATGTATGGAGAATAGAGCACACAGTCATCAAACAAATTTTGACTTTTTCCTATATCGGCAACGGTTATTTTACAGCCAGCACGCTCCATTGCTGACTTGCATACTTCATAGGATGGAATACTTTTAATTATCTCTATTATCTTAGGCCAGAGTTCTTCCAGTCTTTTCGGAGTTACGCAATCAATTATATTGTCCGGGTGATTTAATTTTTTTACATCATCAGCAAGAGGCCCGTAAAATTCGTAAACTTCTTCCCATTTTACCTTTTCTTTTTGTGCCGTAATATTGGTGTGCCTTGCCAGCTCGTTATAGTATTTTAACATTTCAAGTGTGCATACTCCAACATCATCACCGTGTAAATTAGGAATTATTCCATCCTGCAATTCAATACATTCAATAAGGTGTGATATAATATGCTCCGAACCACTTGCCGGCCTGGAATTCTGCATGAAGCTCATTCCTATACCTGTCTTTAAAAGAGCTTCAAAAATTTTCCCCGCAGTGTGTTCATCATTTACCGTTACTCTATCAGCCATTTCAACAAGTTCATCAACTGCACGCCGGGTGAGAGTTGCCACCTTTTCACAGTATATCTCTCCAGTTAAAAGATTTGATATTTTCCAGTCAACAAGAGCTATGTTTTTTGCTATCATATCTCCAAATCCCGCAGATTTCAGTTCAGATGGTGCGTTTGCCAATATCTTTGTATCACCGATTATGACTTCCGGACTTTTTGCAGGGAAGCTGTTCTTAAATCCATTTTCAAGTATTGGGGAGCTATAAGAGGCAAACCCATCCATTGAGGGACCTGTTGCAAAAATGCATAGTTTTTTATTCTGATTAGCAGCAGCAAGTCTGCAAGGATCGTTGATAGAACCCGTACCCACCGACAAAATACCTATATCCCTATCCTTAACAAGCTTTTCAAGCTCTTTAACGTGCTCCATGGTAGCAACGCGGATAAAATCATAAATTTTAAAGAAAACATTAAAATCATTGAGGCTTTCAAGTATACCATCCGCTGCCTCAATAGTGTTCTTGTCTGCAACCAACAAGATATTTTTCGGGAAAGAATTTTCTTTTAAAATGTTTCCTACTTCCTGTACAAGACCAGAGCCTATGCGGATATCCTTAATTGTAGTTTCGTGGTGAAGTCCGCAAGAGCATTTCCCCTTTAAAGAATCTATAGTATTCATAATTTCAGACATTTTGACGCCTCCTTATATTAGTAAAATTATACCATTTACTATACCGCTTATAAAGAAATATATCTATTCTACGCTCCATAGTGCCTATAAGTGAGAAGTAACCAAATAATATTTATCATTTCCATAAATAACTACAAAATTATATTTCTAATATTTAATGATTATTAATTAGTAACCATTTTACGTTAAACACATAAATTGGTAATATAAAGTTAATCAATAGGACATTAATAAATAGTAAGTTTTTCCGCTCATAGTATAAACTTATTATATAAGAATTCTCCCAAATAAGTTTAAAAATATTATTTATACAAAAGATTTATTTAAATAATAGGAGGCTATATTTAATAGCTACAGCCTCCTATTATTTACTCCTTATAGTTATTGAGATAGTTCAATATTACTTATCCCATCCTAATAATTTTATTTCTAAGTCAGCATAATCATAATCTCGTCCCTTAAAGTTATCGAATCTTAGCTTTTTATAATTTCCATAAGTATTACTAGGTGAATACTTGCTATTAGAATTTTCCCTTGGAATAATCCTTTGATTTAAATATACTTCAAACTTATCTCCAAACAAAGTAAAGGGTGTTAAGTATTGCTCAAAGATAGTATTCTTCCACTCCTTCACCTTTTTATCAATAACAGTTATAAAATTCTCAATAGTAAAGCCTTCGGTTAGTCTAGCCTTAACTAAATTTATAGTCTTAGTGCTACTTACCTTATACATAACACCAACCTTAGAATTTAAATATTTAATTATACTATTTACATGTTCTTTTATATTATTATATATATTAGTTACTTTAGTAGATGAATTATTTAATAGATTAGTCTTTGTTGAACATTTCTCTGCATAGCCTCTGTGATTATTTTGGGATACCCTTTCTTCATTTTTATCATCACCCTCTTCAAAATCATAAAAATTACTGTTACCTTCTACATTATTAAAAACACTCTCTTCATTATTAATAACTTCCTCATACCCATTATTTATATCTTCATTATAAGAAGCTTCTAAAACTTCATTTATAATATTATCTCTATCTGATTTATTGGCTTGTCCACCTATCTTTTTATATTTACTATTAGAGTTATTATTATCATTATCCTTAATATATAATAATTCCTTATATCTATCCCCTATTGCATAATAAGAAAAAGTTCCACCTTCCTTTTTAGTATAATGAGATAAAATACCTAAATCCCTTAGCTTTAACATTCTCATCATAATAGTTCTTTTTCCTAAACCTAGGAAAGGTAGTTCATTTTCTATATTTTGATAACTTACCCAGTAATACTTAACTCCATCTATTACTTCATAGTTCATCCTTCCACTTTGTCTAAAATCATCAAAGAACCTAAGTATAGTAACATCCTTAACATCTAGATCTAACTCCATAATTTTATTAACTGAATACCCTAAAAATGAAAATTGCATATTTAATAACCTCCATAATTCTTAATCTTGAATAACCTGTCATTAAATAAGTACCCTCTTTAGGATAAAATTGAGAAAAATTTTTATAAAAAAATAAAAAAAGATATAAACTATTTGCTATGCAAAATTAGTAATATACCTTTCATCTTAAACTATTTATATTTTGAAATTATTTTTATTAAATCTTCTCCATACTTTTCAACTTTAATACCACCAAAGCCTGAAACTTCTTTTAGCTCACTATTATTTTTAGGCATCTTATCTATTAAATCCATCATCTGCTTATCATTAAAAATAAAGTATGGCTTATTTCCCTCTTCCTTGCTCTTTTTAAGCCTAAAATCCTTTAAACTATTAATTATCTCTTCATTTATATTAGCTTTATTTGAAGAACTTATAATGCTAACATCTCGACTTATTTCTTCAGTTTTCTTAGTACTAGTATAAGTATTAAGTTCATCTAGTAAGCTTTTATATTTATTAACATAACTCATTTTATCACTTTTATGCCAGCTTAATATTTTTTCAGCTTTTTTCTTTAATTTATCATCACTTAAAGATGATGAATTATTCTTCTCATTAGTTTGCTTAATAAAGTTAATTAATTGATCTGCTCTAATAACTTTATGCTTATCCTCCTTTTTAGCAAACTTATAATTTAATAAAGTTTTAGGATTTGCTAAAACAATTATTTATTTATAATTATCATCAAAAGTTTTTTCAAATAACATTTTCATAACTATGTTATTTTTACTTTCTTTAGCTAATCTAGTTAAAACTTCTAAATGTCTTTCATTTTGAGTTATAGGAGAATAAATTCCTTCCTTTATATATTTACCATTAAATTTATATGTTCTAATAAAATTACCTTGAGAATCTATTTCTATATTTCCAATTAAATTCTTGCACTCAATTATAAAAGTAGTTTTTCTTGTTATTACTATATAATCAATTTGAGCAGCTAAACCATCTATTTCTAGATTAATATCATGTAGAACATACATTGGAATATTACTATTCTTTAATTCAAAAGCTATATTGCTTTCCCCAATCTCTCCTAAATTAGCTATCTTTAGTTCTTTTTCAATTTTGCTTTTTAAATCCCCATCTGCCTTATCATAAAGTTCCCTACGTTTTAAAATATAATATTTTAGTTCACTTTCTTCCTTTTTTTTTAACTGAATACTCTAAAAATGAATAATACAACCCATTTATTACAATATGTAGAAATATATACAGTTTTTCGATATAATAAAGGTGTATAATTGTATAAAAATAGTTCATAAATAGTGTGTACCATTACAATAAAATACTATAAATGAAAAGAGGAGTGAGATTTCATTGGAAATAACAAGTATTATCAAATATGAGGGTGATAATAGCACTTTTGTGTGGAAGCACCCAAAAGAGGACTTTAATACTTCCTCTCAACTGATTGTTCACGAATCGCAGGAAGCAGTATTTTTTCTTAACGGTCAGCCGTTGGATTTGTTTGGTTCCGGATGTTACACCTTAGAAACAGGCAATATACCTATTTTACAAAAAATCAAGAATATACCTACTGATGGTATTTCTCCATTCCATTGTGAGGTCTATTTTATCAATAAAGTTGAGCAGATGTCTATCCAATGGGGAACTGACAGTAAGATTCAATATATGGAGCCAACCTATGGATTTCCATTAGACATCGGAGCAAATGGAGAGATGAGCCTGCGTGTACAAGATTCAAAAAAACTTCTTATAAACATTGTAGGGACTGAAAGATATCTATCCCAGAGTAAACTTGTCAATTACTTTCGTGCTTTCCTTATGACAAAGATAAAGACATATATTGCTCAAGTCATGAAGAATAGTGCAATCAGTATCTTTGAAATGGATGAACATTTAATTGAGTTCTCAGATGAACTAAAAAAACGACTAGAGGTGGACTTTTCAGATTACGGCATTTCACTTGAACGTTTCTTTGTAGCTTCCATCGCAAAGCCGGATGGTAATCAGCAGTATGAGAAATTCAAAGAACTTCACTTCCGTCAATATGCAGATATTACAGAGGCTAAACTTCAGCAACGTACAGCTGTTATTCATGCCGAAACAGAATCTCAAAAAACTGTTATTGCATCAAAAGCTATGGCCACTAAGAGAATACAGGAAGGATATACTTACCAGCAAGAACGTGGATTTGATGTTGCTCAGGATGTTGCTAAGAACGAAGCTGTGGGCCAGTTCACCAATATGGGTATTGGTCTTGGAACTATGGTTGGTGTTGGTGGTGCTGTAGGAGGTGTTGTTGGAGGGGCAATCAACGGTGCGTTCTCTGGAATTAATCAAACCCCATATGAACAAACTGCACCACTGAGAAATTCCAATCAAACTTTCTGCGATAATTGTGGAGCTGTGCTTGTTCCCGGTATTGCATTTTGCGAAGAATGCGGAACACCTGTTATGACGAAGCCAAGCTGTACGAAATGTGGATATGTCTATGAACGTCCTGGCAAATTCTGTCCAAAGTGTGGTACTAAGCGGGAGGTGTAAATAATGAAAAAGAATAGATTTATAGGAATTTCGGCATGGTTTCTTATATTGGTATTGGCAAATGTCCTTCTCTTCTGCTTAACAAAGGAAGTCAATGGAACAGTCATTGCAACTGCAATATTCGTTGAGATAGCATTTGTTTCTTCCCTAGTGTTCCAGTTGCTTATATGGCGTAGAAACAAGAATATTGATGAGCAATTCCTAAACATTCCGTCAATGGTTGTATTGCTGGGATATATGGTCATACAAATACCAATTTGTATTATTTTTGCTTTGGCTTCAAGTATTATTCCTTATAAAGCCGCGATACTCATTAATGCAATCTTGCTAATAGTTGCGTGGCTTCTTGTACTAGGAAGCATATCCGGAAATGATCATATTCAAAGGGTTAACAAAAGACAGAAAGATTATCATGTGAAATTATAATTGGGGGCGACTATCAATGAAACAATTAACGTGTGAGATGTGCGGAAGCACAAATTTAATAAAGCAGGATGGCTTGTTTGTTTGTCAGTCTTGTGGCTGCAAATACTCTGTTGAAGAAGCTAAGAAGATGATGATTGAAGGTACAGTAGATGTATCTGGTAGCACTATTAAAGTTGACAATAAAGACGAAATAAACGAACAAGTCTCTAATTGGGAGAAAATAGCTAGTGATGCATTTAATAATTCAAATTACGTGGAAGCATATACATACTATTGTAAGATACTAGAAAAACGCGTTGACTATTGGTTTGCAACATATCGAAAAGGTTTGTCTTTGGGCTGGCAAGGAAACTTGAAAAATATGCATACAAACGAAGTTTTGGGTGGAATTGTGGATGCTACAAAATTATTGTATGCTGATGATACTCAAACTGATTTGTTAAAAGCAAATGGTAGTTTAATAATGGCTACAGAGCTATATAATTGGATACAAGCCATTTCAAACTTGGCAGTAAACCATTGTAATCAATACGGAAGCCAAATTGTAAGTGTAGCACAACAATTCTATCAAGAAGAATGTATTGTTAGTCAAATGCTTAAGATAAACATGAATTTACTAACCGAATTCGTATATAATAACTACGAAGATAAAGATGGTTTTGAAAGAATTATTCGTTCTATTGCTTCCTTTTCTAGAAGCACTATACAAAATATGAATGCTAGATTTAGAATTAAGACCGGACGAAAATGGAATTCCTTCTGGGGAATATACGAAGATGTTTTTCAAGATGTTTATCCAGATTTCAATACAGTATCAGCTCGTAATGAATTGAATTCTGCGGTACAAACCTTAGAAGCCAATTTTGAGGTTTGGAAACGTAACTATACTGAAAAAATAGCAACAGAGAAAGCAAAAGCTTTAGATGCGAGAAGGAAGATTTTTTGGGAAAACAATCCATCAAGGTACGATCTTTATCAAAATAAATGTAATGAAATGAAATCACTATGTTCTAATATAGAAATTGCTAAAAAAGAACTTTCTAAAGCTGAAAAGGAATATCAACCATTTCAGAAGGAATTACAAGATATGCGTAATATGATAAATACAAAGAATACTGAAATCAATAGATTGAGCAAAAAGATTTTCGGTAAAAAGAAGGCTGAGGAACAGATATCTGTACTGGAATATGAAATATCAGTTATCAATGAACAAATTATATGCGTGAATCCTAAGCGAGAAACTGCAAGTAAAGAAGTTGATAAGTGTAAAAATAACTTAAAGAGACTTGAAGAATTTCTTTCTGAAATTAAGAAGGATATTGATCAGCTTGTAAGGGAAGCAGAGGCATAAAGATAGGTGAGTTTATGCACTAATATATGATAATACTCGTTCTGTTCTTGCGAAAATAATTTGTAGATACATGATATCAAGTTATAAAATTTAGGTTCTTAAATCAGGACCATCAGTTTAACGGGTGGTCCTGATTTACTAACTAAATACATATTTCTTTTCTAATAAAATTTATAGCATCCATAACTACATCTAAATCTAACCCCATATTTTTTTAGCTGAATACCCGAAAAATGAAAAAGATATATACTTTTGCTATGCAAATTAGTAATATATCTTAGCCTAATTATATTTTGAGATTATTTTTATTATATCTTCTCCATACTTTCCAACTTTAATATCACCAAAACCTGAAACTTGTTTTAGTTCAGTCTTGTTTTTAGGCATCTTATCTATTATATCCATCATCTGCTTATCACTAAAGATAAAATATGGTTTATTCCCCTCTTCTCTGCTCTTTTTAAGTCTAAATGCTTTTAGTTTTTGAATTATTTCTTCATTTATATTATTCGATTCCACCTTTATCTCAGAATCGCTTTTTATACTACTATTATAAGCATTGACTTCCTCTAATAAGCTTTTATATTTGTTAATATAACTCATTTTATCATTCTTATGCCAGCTTAATATTTTCTCTGCCTTACTCTTTAACTCCTCATCACTTAATGATAATGAACTAATTTTTACATTAGTCTGCTTAATAAAATCAATTAACTGGTCAGCTCTAATAACCTTATCTTTAACTTCCTTTTTAGCGAACTTATAATTTAATACAGTTTTAGGATTTGCTAATACAACTATTGACTTATAATTTTCATCAAAGACTTTTTCAAATAACCTCTTCATAATTATATTGCTCTTACTTTCTTTTACTAGTCTCTTTAAAACTTCTAAATGCCTTTGATTTTGTGTTATAGGAGAATAAATTCCTTCTTTTATATACTTCCCATTTATTTTATATATTCTAATAAAATTACCTTGAGAATCTATTTCTATATTACCAATTAAATTCTTGCACTCAATTATAAAAGTAGCTTTTCTTGTTATTACTATATAATCAATTTGAGCAGTTAAACCATCTATTTCTAGATTAATATCATGTAGAACATACATAGGAGTATTACTATTTTTAAGTTCAAAGGCTATATTGCTTTCCCCAATCTCTCCTAAATTAGCTATCTTTAGTTCTTTTTCAATTTTACTTTTTAAATCCCCATCTGCCTTATTATAAAGTTCATTAAGTTTTAAAATATAATATTTTAGTTCACTTTCTTCTTTAAAAAATATAGGCTTGTCTAACTTATTAAATAAAGCCATATTATACCTCCCACAAAAAAACTTCAAAAGTAATATACCTTTGAAGTTTTTTAATATATTTATTATAAACATTTTTATTTATCATTAAATATATAATTTTCTATTTTTAATAAATATTTTCTATAAAGTTAATGATCTTAAGTATTCTGTAAAATCTTCTCTTAAATCATCATTTCTTAAAGCATATTCAATATTGGCTTCTAAAAATCCTTGCTTATCTCCAACATCATATCTTCTTCCTTCAAAATTATAAGCATATATAGCTTCCTCTTCTAAAAGTTTTAATAATGCATCAGTTAATTGAATTTCTCCACCTTTACCTGGTTCTGTTTCTTCTAATATTTCAAATATTCTAGGAGTTATAATATATCTACCTAATATTGCAATATTGGATGGTGCTTTATCTATACTAGGCTTTTCTACTAATTCCTTAACTTTATAAATTCTATCTTCTATATTAATTCCACCAACTATTCCATACTTCGATACATTTTCTTTACTAACTTCTTGAACCCCTAATACAGATGTTTTATACTCGTTATAACAATTAATAAGTTGACCTAAGCAAGGCTTATCATCATTATAAACTATATCATCACCTAATAAGACAGCAAAAGGCTCATTTCCAATAAAGGTCTTAGCACATTGAATAGCATGTCCCAATCCTTTTGGCTCCTTTTGTCTTATAAAATGTATGTTTACCATATCAGAAATTTCTCTAACCATTTCTAACATTTCTTCTTTTCCGTTATTTTCAAGTTCTAACTCTAACTCTATAGATTTATCAAAATGATCTTCTATACATTTTTTATTTCTTCCAGTTATAATTAAAATTTCTTCTATGCCAGATTGAACACATTCCTCAATTATATATTGAATAGTTGGTTTATCAACTATTGGTAACATTTCTTTTGGCTGTGCCTTAGTTGCAGGCAAAAATCTTGTTCCTAGTCCTGCTGCTGGAATTACTGCTTTCTTAATTTTATCTCCTAAACTAAAATTTCTATTCATTCTCATTATCCCCTCATAATAAATTTAAAATTATCTAACTTAGTATAAATTTCTTTAAGCAAAATATTATACTGTAGCTGAGCTTAAAATTACACTTAATCAAATCCTTAAACTTACTCTACTCGTTTTATCTCTATCCCTCTTTTTTGTATAAAAGAATAGGTGACTATTAACTTTTAACTCTATTATCATCCCCAGTGGTGTTTGTGGTGTGCTTTGCATCCCACTTGCTACGGGGATGCTTGTGTGGCGCTTTGCGCTACTTGCTCTCAATTATGAACTAAAACTTGTAAGTTGCTCTTTCTTTTTTTACCTATCAGAATACCAAAGTACTTATCTATTATATATGCTATAGGTATTGTTATAAAAAGTAATAATATTGTGCATATAAATATTATAAATACATTTTGTCTTGCTAAATCAATATCTACTTTTAATATAATTGATATTACTTTTATTAATACTCTTTTAATAGGTTCATGTATGCACATTATTATTAATGAATACTTTCCTATTACACTAAAGAATTTAAATTTATAGATTTTCGATATTATATAAATAATAGCAATGCCAGAAAGTGACCCAATTATAAATAATATATAATTTCCATAAACATTATTATTCATATCTACTCTACCATTAAAATATATTGATACAATATTGATTAGTAAACAAATTAGTATAACTAACGATTTCTTTATTCTTAGTTGTTTCTCATTACAAATAAATAAATATCCAATTCCATAAAATAATATTGCCATAAACATTGTATCTAATGTAAAAGGTAACCTAAAATCTAATAATTTAGGTAATACATATCCAACTAAAGATGAAGTACACAATATTCTTAGTAACTTTTTATTGTCAAATTTATTAAAGTAATAAAAAATAATCTCTGTTATTAATAAACATGGTAAAAACCACATAACATTATTATAAACATAATTACTTAAACCACCATTTGCAAGAAACAAACCTGTTATTTGACTTATGATTGTAGTATTATCTCCTCTAAGATTCCGTTCTATTATTATCCAATAAATTAATGTTAAAATAGAAAAAATAAAATAAGGAGTTAATAATGTTTTTGCTTTTTTCTTTATAAAACTCTTTTTACTACTAATATAGAAAGTTATTCCAGATATAAAGAAAAACATAGGCATGTGAAATGAGAATATCCAATTTGTAAGCAATTCATTTTGAGATACATGCCCCATAAGTACAAGCGTTATTCCTAAGCCTTTCATTACATCAATCCAAAGAAGCCTATCTTTATTCATGAAATCTATCTCCTTTTCTTCTATTACTATATAACGCTATCATATTTTGTATAATATTCCTATATATGTTTTTTATTGTAGATTTTATAATTTAATTAACAGAATGACCTTTCAAATAAGGCGTTATAGTTATTGACTGTAATAGAATATTTAATATATATCACTTTATCTAAAATATAAACTAAAATAGTTCTACCAGTGCTATACATTCCTATTATTGTATGAGAAGAACTATCTTTTGATATTTCCGTTTCTATTCACAAATCTTTTATTAAAACTAGTTGAACCCCACTACTTGAGATGAATTAATCAAAATACACATATTTATTTATGTGTAAGTTTTTTGAAACCCTAACAACATATCTATATTGAAACATGTTCTACTAACTTTGGTTATTATTAATCCAAACTATATACATGCATATGTTTCCCATACTCTCTTTATGTACAACAACTAGCTACTAAATTAAATGTCTGATAACTATATGTATCATCAGAATTATTCCTCTACGTTGTTAAAATACCAACTTTCCCCTCTAGAAATCTTGCATTTTCATAAGAACCAATATGAGTTATAGTAAATTTATCTTTAGTTAATGATGATATTAATTTTGTATTAATTATACATACATTTTGAGTTATTATTTTTCTACTATATTTAAATTTATTACATTAATTAAATTATCTAAAGTCTTTGGATTAATCTCTAATAAACTTAGTATTCTATTTTAGAAGTCTTATTATCCTTTGTTTCCGAATTACTAATTTCTTTTTCTATATAGCATTTAATCTTCATTAAAAGTTGAGTCTTACTTAAATATAACTCTCCTCCTTCTAATATCAGAAAACATTTAAAAACTTTCTTACAATTTAAATTAGCACATTTTTATTTATTTATTTATTTATTTATTTACTTATATGTCCACCTATCCCCAAAAAGTCATTCAAAATATATCTGTAATTGCAAGTAAAATAGATTACTATTGCACCAAACACTTGTACTATTATTTTTGTATAAATATTTTCTATCAAACTTCCTATTATAATCAAGTAAATAAGCATAATAAAAGATTTTACTACTATTGGAAGTAATTTTTTAAAATTATTTAAATAGTTGATTTTAGTTTTAGTATATACAATTTGATATACTAAAACTGAAAATTCTGCAGCAACAGTTCCAATACAAGCACCATATGCTCCATATTTTTTTATAAAAATAATATTAAATATTAAATTAATTATTGCACCAAGTGCAGTTGACATAATATATATTTTATCTTTAGATTTAGGTATCAAATAATTACTTCTTATAATATTAGTCATTGCTGCAAATAATATTGTTGGTAATAGGAGGATTATAATGTTTGCTGTTTTTGAAAATTCTTCTCCAAAAAAAAACCTTGTGAAATCCTTGGAAATTACGAGTAATCCTAATACCATTGGTATTATAAAGAAATAACATAAATAAAATGTTGATGAAAATTTATTTGCTAATTCTTCATCACTAGATTTTGCTATATGAGGCATCATAACAGTTCCTAATGCAGTAACAAAACTAATAGGTATATTAATAATTTTTTCTGCACTTTCATAATATCCAAGCTCTGTTGTATTCGCAAGAAAACCTATCATTGTCTTGTCCATGACCCTATATATGCTATATGCAATTACTGGTATAAAAAGTATTAAGCATTGAGGTAAATGGGAAAATACTTCTTTGAACGATATTTTACCAAAAGAAACTCTTTTCCTAATAAATATCCATAAATATACCTGACTAATAAATGTGCTAATACTCATAATTAAAGTGTATAACCACAGGTCATTGTTATTCTTAACTAATGCAAAAATTAACACCAGCGATAATATTTTTATAATAACATTCCTTGTTATTGTGATCTTAAATTCTTCCATACCAAAAAAGAACCAATTAATATCAAATGCACAAGATATTAAAAATATAAATTGAATCATCAAAATATCCTTATGATTATAATCTATAATTACTATGAAAATAGCAAAAAATATAATCATTAAAATATTACAAATTAACTGTAAAAAGTAGATAGAATAAAATTTTTGAGATAATTTGCTTCTATTTAAACTACATTTTGCTATCTCTCTAGCACCATAATTATTTATGCCCAGCATTGATGCAAGCATAAAATAGTATACTAAAGAATAGGTATATGAATATATTCCTATATTGTTAACACCCAATATTCTAGAAATATAAGGAGTTGATACTAATGGAATTATAAAAATAAATACCTGATAAACTACATTATATATAAAGTTTTTATTTGTTTTTTTCATTTTATTATACGTTCCTCAAGCTTTCTCGAAGATAGTCTATAGATTTCCTTTTTAAAATATCAATATTTTTTTCATAATCAGCATAATCAATTTCACCTAAATAGTTGAAATTATGATCAAAATCGTACGGAATAAGTCTATTCTCCATATTTAGCTGTTTTAATAATGTTATTACTCTATCATCATTTCCATACATTTCACCATTCTTGATTGTAATAAATTTTTTTCTATATAATGTTGAAAAAATAGTACCATGATAAGATGTCGTTAATACAAGCTCTGCATTTTTTATTAAGTTTAAATACACGGCAGGACTCTCATATTCGGGTAAAACAAATCCAAAACTTTTGATAAGTTTAAAATAATATGATTTTGTACTCCAAGTAAGCACCTTTAAATTGTATTTATCAGATATTTTCTTTACAAATTTACACATTTCCCTATCAAATGATGGCGAATAGAAAAATATGTATTTATCTTTCTCTTGTAGGGAATTGTCTTCAATTTTATCATAATCTTTTTCGTCTAATAATAATGTTGGGTCTAAAAGTACCGGAACATCAATTCCAATCATTTCTTTAATCCATTTTTGTCCATTATTTTCTCTAATAGATAAACAATCAAATCTCCTTAAATAATTACAATACTTTTCCTCATCATCTATCCACTCAGATATTTTTTTTGCTCCAAAACTTGGTGCATATGCTATTTTCTTTGCTTCTTTAACCCATGAGAGAAAGTATGCATCATCATGATCTTCTATTGTAATATTCCAAATTTGATCGCTACCTGCAATCACTGTATCGTATCCCTCTTCAGATATTTCACATCCATTTCTATATTCTTTACTTAAAATAAACTTTTTTCTCTTAAACTCTTCATATTTTTGATTATTACGTTCAATTTTACTTATTGCAGGAATAGTGAATATATTTTTTATAATATTTTTTATTGAATTATTCTTAAATCTAGTAGCATAAATTTTTCTTTGTCCTTCTGAAGAAAAATTAACTATTTCTGCTTCATACCCTAATTTCTGTACTACTGTTTGCATTGCATAAGATTCTAACATAGAACCACAATTATATGAATTGTGAAAAGTTATTATTCCAATCTTCATTTTAAATCTCCCTTACCTAAATCTTTACTATTATTCCATTTTTATTTTTTATATAGTAGATGGACTTTAATCTACAATACATCTTCATTATAAATATCGATAAAACTACCATTCTATTTTTTAAGCATCCTAATACTATTCTTTGTATTCTTGATAAATCTGCTTTATAAATTTTTAATTCTTTTAATACCAGATTATACTCATCTTGCTCTGTAAAATGTAATATGGGCCTTTCAATTATTTTCCATTTTGATAATGCAACTCTATATATGATTGTATATAATCCAGTTAATAAAGATTTTTTATAAATATATAGCCATTCTTTTTTTTCACTTAGATGATTATCACACAATAATTTCCAAAACATTCTATGAAAATATTCTTCTGTATCAACTATTTTCAAATTAAATTTATTTGTTGATGACTGCATGTTCTTAAAAAAACAGTAATATGATTTATTTACACCTACTATTTTGTGTGCTTTTATAAAAGCCTCAAAATTAAATAACATATCCTCTCCATTAATCATTCCAGTATAAAAAAATATATTATTGCTAACCAAAAATTTTCTTGAATATATTTTTGAAAAAACCCAGCATAATGAGCTACCTACTTCATTTAAAGTATTAGCACCAATTGCAGCTTTTGCACATTCAAAATTGCCATAATCCTGTCCTGAAATTTCATTGCTTAAAAGAATTACATCTGCCAAATTATTTTTTTGAATTGATTCTACTAATATATCGTTCCAATCTTCACTCATGAAATCATCTGAGTCCAGAAAAATAATCCAATCACCTTTTGCATTTTTAATTCCTTTATTTCTAGCAGCACTTACACCTTTATTCTCTTGATATATATACTTTACATTACTAGATTGCTTTATAAATTCATTACATAATTTTCCACTTGAATCAGTAGAACCATCATCAACAAGGATAACTTCTATATCTTCATTTTTTTTCTCAATACACTTAAATACTGTTGTTAAAAATTTTTCTGCATTGTAAATTGGAACTATTACTGATAAAATTACATTATTCATTTTTTCCTCCACTTTAGACAATTTGTTTATATTTACCCTGGGGATATTCTCTACAAACAGAATCAATATACCAAACCATAAAATATATCATATACATAGAAGCATCGACATATACTTCTGCAATCAATGCAATATGTAATGCCAGATATAATGCAGAAACAATTTGTGTAGCTTCAAACTTAGCATATTTACTCGTTTTTTTTACCATCATAATATTAATTATAAAATACAAAATCATGGATATTATACCACCAATATATAAATACTCTAGAATTTGGTTATGGGCTGATATGATTGAATTAGAAGAATATAGTTGTTGCCTTACATCATACCCCTGTTCTCCCCACCCAATTATAGGGTGCTGTGATATTGCATTTAATGCTGTATCCCATATTTCTGTTCGATATGTTAGATTTATATCTTTTTTTAATATGACAACAATTATATATGAAAACAGATATTGTAGTCTTAATATAGGTATCGCAAATAACATTATAATTATTGCACACAAGTAAGTACGCATATTAAATATCTTATATTTTTTTTTAATAAATGGTGCCAAAACTATTATATATAACACGCTCAAGCACAAAAGCCCTGTTCCAGATTTTACGTATAGAGCACTAATGAAAGTAACAATTAATAATAATATTCTTCGAAAATTAAATTTTTCAAGTTTACACAAAATTAATGTAATTCCTGTGGCTGGAAGAAAATATGTTAAATGTTTATTTTTAAATCCTAAAAACCAATTTTCTGTTGTTTCACCGACAACCCCAGTGCTATACATACCATTAGGAAATAATAATAAAGTAATAAAATTAATGTAAATAAACAGTTCAAAAATATAATATATATTTTTATATAATGTTACTGGTTTATCAGAATAAATTTCAAATAAAACAGCAAGCGAAATTATAATAACTGCCATTTTTATCGAATAAGTGATACTTCCCCCTCTAATAATTGTTACCAATACAATCCAAGCCTCAAAGATAATCCATAACAAAGTAAACTTATTATAGCGCATTCTAAATATTAGTTTAACAACTAATATCAAAGATATCAAAACCCTATAAATATCATAAAAACGACTAATATACGGTAGCATTAATAAGTACTCCGGTACTATAAATGCCAATATACACAAAAAGATAAAAATAGAATCTCTACATATCTTGAAATTACTTGTAATTCTCATAGTTACTACCTCATTTTCTTAATCTCGATAGAATGTACAGGAATTGAATTCCTCGGTAAGATTTATTTATGTATAGTTTTCGCAACAACTTATATTGAAACTTCAATTTATTTTCATTAACATTACAAAATGCATCATACCAGACTTCATTATTAAAAGAACTAATTATTAATTTAGTTCTTGTGATTTTATCTATGTGTGACTTTTTATGCATTAAGAACAATTTAATCCACATCATATATGCATATAAAACAGCAATATTATAAGATTCATCCCCTAAATGATATCTTTCACATCGTTTCTTGCATTTTTCTAAGTAAATGAATACTTCCCTATTATAATTACTATGGAACTTTTCCATTGCTGAATTTGGATGAATAATATAATTATATCCCACATATTCTACCAATAATATTCTATATGCATTATTTAAGGCATCTATATTAAATAATGCATCTTCACGTATAGAAATTTCCCTTTCAAACCGTATATCTTTTACTATTGATTTTCTTAATAATTTAGTGACTGGATATCCCAAAACTTGTAAATCTATGTTATTCCCCTCTAAAGTACAATTATCTATTAATGACCGCATTACATCTTTTATATTATCATTTTCTAATATTTTTGTTCCACAGTTATTAGTTTTTAATGTCACCTCAGTTCCATTTAGCTGCCTTATACCTGAATAAACAATATCAGCTTCATTATTAATTGCATAATTATATAAAGTTTTAACATAATCCTTTTCTATATAATCATCACTATCCACAAAACATATCCATTCTCCCTGTGCATTGTTTATACCTAAATTTCGGCTATCAGAAACACCTGAGTTTTTCTTTTGTATAATTTTAATTCTCTCGTCAAACTTCAAAAATTTATTGATAATATCTAGTGAGTTATCTGTGGACCCATCATCAACCACAATAATTTCTATTGTTTTATATGTCTGTTCAATTATACTTTTAAGACAACGTTCTACATACTTTGAAGCATTGTACATTGGTATTATAATAGATATTAAATCCATAATTTTATCCTTTCCTGATATCTCTATAAATTATATTGACTTAACTTGTCTTTACTGTCCAGCTTCTATCAAATCACAAAAATCATTATAAAATTTCTCCAGATTCCAATCCTCTGTCATTTCCAACACAGCTTTCTCCATGTTATCAATCGTATCTGGATTGTTTAGTAAATATTCTATATTTTCAGATAATAAGCGAATTAAATTCTCATCTCTTTTTAAAAGTATACTGATATTTTTATTTGTATATTCTGGAATCCCTCCGGAATATGTCGTAATTAATGCCTTACCAGCAGTTAATGATTCTACTACCGTAAGTGGGGCAGGATCGTCCCATATAGATGGTATAACGACTATATCAGCCAATGCATATAACTCTGGAATCATATAATAGTCTATAAAGCCAGTAAAAATAATTTTATCTTTCATACCTAGTGCTAATTCTTTCATTTCTTCTTCAAATGGACTAACCATTCCACTTCCAAAGTAATATCCTCCAACTATTAACAATTTGACATTTTCATAGTTAACATTTTTAAAAGCCATTAACAGTTCCTTAATTCCCTTTTCTTGAGTAAATCTTCCTGTAAACAATACAATTTTGTCTGATGTATTTAGATTAAATCTTTTTCTTAATTCGTCTTTTTTATCTTGTTTTACATTAACTCTGAATTTTTTCTGATCAATTTTATTTCTTAAAACATAATAATTATTATTGTCCTCTTTTCCTAAAAACTCTGACAATGTTCCATTGATATAATTACTTACGCCTAATACAGATTTACAATTTGCTATTATACTTTTACAACCATAATCATTTGTTACTAAATTGTGCAAATGATAATAATATCTTCCTTTAT
Source organism: Clostridium lamae (assembly GCF_033043255.1). Taxonomy (NCBI): domain Bacteria; kingdom Bacillati; phylum Bacillota; class Clostridia; order Eubacteriales; family Clostridiaceae; genus Clostridium; species Clostridium lamae. The sequence goes on from NZ_JASCQJ010000007.1 coordinate 26,197, forward strand.
ATTTTTTATAATTATCGTACTTTTTTAATATCATAAATAATGTAGAATGATTTTCAATTACTAACTTCCCATAATCCTGCTTCTTTATTTTTTTTGCAACTTTTCTTATATAATATAATCTCTGTAAGATATATCTATATGACATGCTTTTTTCTTTTTTCAAAATATTTTTTACAACTACATATAATAACTTATCTAGCTGTTGAATAATAAATGGTATTTTTATAAACTCAATTTTTGTGTTTCTATATTGTTTTGCTTGTATTTTTGCTTGTTCGTTAAAGCAACTAAAAATTGTTAAATCTATTTTCTTGCTTAATTCATTTTGTTTAATAATATTTTCATCTAATGCTTCTACCGCTCCACCCATTGTGGCTGGAACTGGAAAATACCCACTAGTTATAATTGTAATTTTATTATCCATTTTTTTCATAATACTATTCCTCATTATAAAAGTATTCTTTCTATTAATTCTTGATGTTCTATAGAAACACGTTTTATATCATATTTTTCATTTACTTCCTTGAAAGCATTTGTTATCATCTTATTAGATAAATCAATATCATTATGAAGTCGAATTACTGCTTTAGTAGTTTCAGTAATATCATCAACTTTTACTAATAAGCCATTTTTTTCATTCTCTATAATGTATGGTATTGCGTCTACTGAGGTTGCTATAATGGGCGTCTGTGCCAACATATATTCAGATAATACGAGGCCAAATCCTTCCCATCTTGATAATAGCAAGCCAACATCAAAATTTTTCATATATGAAAATGCATCATCTATCCACCCCGTAATAATAACAGAATTTTTCAAATTGCTATTTTTAATAAAAGATTCTACTTCCTCTCGTTCCTCTCCATCACCTACCATAACAAAGAAGGCATTTGGAATTTTATCCTTAACTTTTTCAGCCATTCTAATAAAAATATCAGGAGCTTTTTGCTTTGATAATCTAGCTACTGTACCAACCACATATGCATCTTCAGGTATATTAAGCGCTGTGCGAAGCATCGTATTCTTATGTTTATATTTTTCTATATCAATCCCATTCTTTATGACAATTAGTTTTTCTTCAGGACTAATTTTATTATCCAAAGCAGACTTTTTTTCCGCATCCGAAATACAAACTATAGAATCGCAAAAATTGGTTAATAGTTTTTCTATACTCATATACAGACTTCTTTTCATTTTATTACAATTCATATTAAAAGCCCATCCGTGTGGATTATATATACATTTATAATTAAGACCTATATTAGCTAATCTACCAATTGCCCCACCTTTGCTAGAATGACAATAGATAATATCTGGAGAAATTTTTTTTATTAATTTTCTTACTTCTATGGCCGCTACAAAATCAGATATATCTATTGAACGTTTTAGTTTCATTACATAATATTCAATTTTGTTATTTTCAAAATAATCTCTATCATAATCAGATGAACAAATCACAATGTTCTGATATTTAGCTGTATCTATCACATTAAATAACATTTGCAAATATCGTTCAACGCCACCGGCTGCTTGTACTATGTGTAATATTTTAATATGATTTGTATCCATCATATAATTAATTCCTTTCTTTATTTAATAACTTATTTCGTATTATTCTGATAATTTTAGGTAATAAAAAAACTTATACTAAACTATCCCAACTTTTTCTTCTCCAATACTCAAAATCAAAATTATATTAAATTAATATAATTTCAAATTTATATAAACCAAGATTTTCTTTTTCTAAATAATTTACTAATATAATCTTAAATCCATCATATTAAGTTTGTATCAATTTACGTCCTGTAATAAACATACATTTCACATGCTATATTTCTTTCTCTAACAAGCATTTTTATCCCCAAATAAAACAAAGAATGTTTTAAATATAAGCTTTAAATCCAATAAAAAGCTTCTTTCTTCTACATATTTTAAGTCAAGCTTCATCCATTCAATAAAATCGATATTATTTCTTCCTGAAACCTGCCAGTAACATGTAAGTCCTGGTTTTACATTTAACCTATCTAACATCCAAAGCTCGAAATCAGCTACTTCCTTTAGAAGGCTTGGCCTTGGACCAACTAAGCTCATATCCCCTTTTAACACATTTATTAATTGTGGTAATTCATCAATACTAGTTTTCCTAATAAACTTTCCTACTTTAGTAACCCTAGGATCATCCTTTATTTTAAACATAGGACCAGACATTTCATTTTGCTTGGCTAGCTTTTCCTTTAATTCTTCAGCATTTACAACCATAGATCTAAATTTATACATTTTAAATTCTTTTCCATAAAGTCCTACTCTTAGCTGAGAAAAAATAATTGGTCCCTTAGATTCTAACTTTATTAAAATAGCCACAATTAGTAATATAGGACTTAAAATTAATAATCCTATTAAGGATAAACTAAAATCTAGTATCCTCTTTAATATGTCATATGTAACTCTTTCATCTTCTCTTAAGTCCTCAATATTGCTTTCGTCATTCACTTGTAGTCTTTCCATAACCATTCACCCTTTACATTTAGCATTATCTTTTACCCAATCAACATACCTAATAGTCCCTTTTTTTCTTTAATTAAATTCCCTATAAACATAATTTCTTCATTATTTAAAAGCTCTTCCCCTGAACTTATTAAATAATTTAAGTAGTTATTACTAATAGTCTTTAACTCTTTAATTCCATTACTCATATCAGGAGTTCTTTTTTCATCCCTATGAGCATCAGATCCCAAAAAGCTATATATTCTATTTCTTATAAATATTTCTGCTGTTTTTTTAACTTCTTTTCCAAAATCTCCACTTATACTTCCTATATTTAATTGAAAAAGAAATCCTTCTCTTATAAATTCATTTATCAAAGAAGGATTTTTTATAAACTTAATATATCTTTCCGGATGTGCTATTACAGGCACAATACCTTTAAGTTGTAGCTCATATAAAATATCAATCACTTCTTTAATACCAAAACTCCTCATATTAAACTCAATTAACATATATCTAGATTCATTAATTGTTCCAATAAGTTTACTTTCATAGCTTTCTAATATTCTTTCATTAAAATAAACCTCTTGACCACAATAAATTTCAATATTTAATCCCTCTTCTTTAGCTAGTATGCTTATTTCCTTTGCCTTTTCTCTAACTTCATTTATAGGTATAGCATAATACCCTGGCAAATAATGTGGTGTAAGAACTAACTTTTTAGTACCACCTCTAGCTGCTTGCCTTAACATATTTACCGTCATTTCCCTTGATTTAGAGCCATCATCGACCTCCCAAATCAAATGAGAATGCAGATCTACCATAACACCACTCCCCAATTAATTAATTTTAATTATTTCCCTTAAAATTTTCCCATTTATTTACAGTTAAATATAAAAAAATAAATATAATTTTCCTTCTTTCATTTTTTCATTTCGATTTTGCGAATGCAAAAGAGAATCTTCATTCTTTCATTAAAAAAACTCAGAATGAGTTTTCTCCTTAATTATGCATTCCGCTTCATTAATGCATAATGCATAATTGATAATGCATAATTGTGGATATAATTCAGCGAGCTGAATTATGAACATTTATAAATTCCGAAGGAATTTAATCCTTCATTCCTTCATGCTTCTTTCATTCTTTCATTTCGATTTTGCGAATGCAAAAGAGAAACTTCATTCTTTCATTTCAAAAACTCTGTAAGAGTTTTAACCTTAATTATGCATTGTGCATTACGCATTATGCATTGATACTATGGCATTATGCATTAGCTGATTTTGCTTCAGCAAAGAAGCTCTTCATTTTTTCATTTCAAAAACTCTGTAAGAGTTTTAACCTTAATTATGCATTACGCATTATGCATTATGCATTGAAGTAGCTAAGCTACTTCTCCCCGTAATAGTAGTAATATTTGTTCCTGCTCGTATCTATCCCATTTAAGACTGTTCCAATTATATTAGCTTTAACCTTTTGTAAAAGATTGATAGTATTTTCTACTGAATCCTTCTTGGTTTTTTCTGCTTTTATCACTAATATAGTCCCATCTGCTTTAGCTGCTAAAACTTGTGAATCTGTTACTGCTTGTGCAGGCGGTGTGTCTAAGATTATATAATCAAAGCCTTCTTTTAATTTTTCTAATAAATTCATCATTGACTTTGATGATAGCATTTCAGATGGATTAGGAGGTATTTTGCCAGATGTTAAGATTACTAAGTTCTTATTATATCTATGTATAACAGTTCCTAAATCTTCTTTTCCTATCATTACATCTGATAAACCAACTAAATTTGAAACCTTAAATTTCTTATGTAGGCTCGGCTTTCTTAAATCACAATCTATTAATATTACTTTTTTCTCATCTTGCGCCATGCATAATGCTAAGTTCCCTGCTGTAGTGGATTTACCTTCCCCAGGCTCAGAGCTAGTTACAACTATCACTCTATAGTCCTTGTCAAAGGATGAGTACTGTATATTTGTCCTTAATGTTCTATAGCTTTCTGCTGCTATAGACTTTGGTTCTTTTTCAACTATAAACATAACTACCTCCTAAGACTCCTTTATTTTTGGTATTAATCCGATTACTGGTATTTCAAATTCTCTTTCTAATTGCTCCTTATTTTTAAAGGTATTATCTAAGAATTCTAATAAAAATGCTAGTCCAACTCCAACCATTAAACCTAGTAAGAATGCTATTGCTATATTCATCTTCTTATTTGGACTAACTGGCTTATCTGGTAGTTCCACTGCTTCAATAATTTTTATATTACCATTTGGAACTAATTCTTTAGATGTCTTTATGAATTCATCTGAAACTTTATCTATAACTGTCTTAACTTCCTCTGGATTTTTACTCTTATACTTAATTTGTAAAATTTGAGTATCTGCTACTGTAACAACTGTTAAATTATTTAGAACATTACTTGGTTCTAAATCAAGGCTAGTCCCTTTCAATCCCCTAGAAATTAAATCCTTTGTTTTTATGGCCTCAGAATATGTCTTCATAAGCTTTTGATACATAAGAACATCGTTTTGACTATAGCTTTGATTATCACTTTCATCCTTACCTATAAAAACCTTAGTGCTTGCTTCATATTGTGGTTTGATTATAAAAAAGCTAAATACTGCTGAAGCTATGGTTGCTATTAGTGTAATAGAAACTATCATTAACCATCTTTTCTTTAAGGCTTCAAACAACTCATCTAACCTTATCACTTGCTCTTCCAATATCTTTCCTCCTAACACTATACTGATATACTTTAAAATTAACATTTTTCTTATTGTATATATATTATGGGTATTTTATTAATGAATAGATTTGATTACTTTATTTTTTACTCTTTTTGAACCATTCTCATTTTTCATTAATATAAATAAACCTTTTTTGCTTATTCCCTGTAGTTCATTATTTACATATTCTCTCTTTATATTATCTTCAAAGCCAATAAAGCTATAAGCATCTTTTTTCTTTAGAGCCTTAGCTACTTTTAAAACTTTCTTTCCATATTCTCCATTTAAACTTGCTAAATCTAATTGTAATAAGCACTCTTCCTTAAGTAATCTCGATATATTTTTATAGTTATCTGTTACTTCTTTAATCTTTTCTGGCCCAAATATAATTGGTATGTAGTTAATTAAATTAAATTCATATATAATTTCATTTAACTCTTTTATGGTATTGCTTTCTTCAACATTTAATAAGACGTAATTGCTATTATCTATACTACCTATATCACCATTAATAAATTCTTTTACATTCTTAAAATTATCTCTTATTGTATTTGCAGGATATAGCTTTAAATCTATATTTTTTTCTTTTAAATATAAATTTAAGTCTTCTATTATTACCTTTACCTCATCTATAGAACTTTTCGATCCTTCATCATAGTAAACTGGAGCAATAACTAATCTGGTAACCCCTAAACTTGCTATCTTTTCTATTTTATCTATTAGGCTTAAGACATTAAAATCATTATTTATAACTAGATCCTTTAAAATTAAACTGGCAAACATAATATCCCACAACCCCCAACCTTGTAATTTTTTTCAAGCAAAATCAATTATAGGACTTTTTTCCCAATTTGACCATTACTTTTGTCCTACATTTTTTTACACAAAAATATTAAAATTTTACATTTTTAATTTGGACAAAAATATAAAGGGTAAAAACTAAGATATCATCTTAATTTTTACCCTTTTATATATGAGCTTTAATTCAAAGTATATTGACCTTAAACTTTTATATTAAAATCAGAATATTTTTATTTTTCATGTCTAAATATTTTTTAGTATAAATTCCTCTATTTTGGTGTAATTTTAAACTTTATCTAAATATCAACTTTAAAAATACGACTTTTAGAAATAAACAATATTAACACAAATATAGCTGCTGTTAAAATTCCATAGAAAGCAATATTCAATATTATATTATTTATTATTATGTTATTTTTTATAAATAACATAATTCCGCATGTGATTAATAATGAAAGTATATTCTTTGAATACTCAGTAATTAACATAGTTTTGCTTGCTTTTATTATAAATTTCTTATTAAATTTAATCATAATAGAAATTAATGAAATAAATGATGCAATCACTGATCCCAATATAACACCATATAGTCCTAAAATATTAACTAAAATTATACTTAGAATAATATTAACTATGCTTACCATAACACTATTCTTTACAGTAGTTTTTGTATCTCCTACTGCATAAAAATATCTATAAATTAAATCTCGAATAACATTAGTCTGCTGTCCTACAATATATATACTAGCGCATATAAAAACATATTGCGTAATGTCATATGTAAATTCACCTCTTTCAAATAGAAGCGTAATACCTTCTTTTCCAACAATGAAGAATACTACAATTACAAGACAAATAATCATATGAAAGAAAATTGTATAGTCCCAAAAGCTTTTTTGATCTTCGTTTTTTCCTATCTTTTTTATGATTTTCGGATATATATAAATAAGCAAATTTCCTATTAAGAGAGTATTAATCATGTTTATTATTTGATTTGAATAATTTAATATTGATAATTTACCAGAATCAAGATTTGATGAAATTAAAGAGTCAATTAATAGTGATAATCTATATATTCCACTGCTAAAAATAGTTGGTAAGAAAATATTAAGCATATATTTAAAATCATTATCTTTAAAATATAATGCTATTTTATAACTAAAGCCTCTAAAGACTGCAAATATTAAATTTAATATTAGATTAAGTAATATTCCTATAGATAAAATAGTTGCATAACTATATATGTTGATTTCAGGAATAAAGACTAGCACGAATACAACTAGAAATTGAGAAATTAAATTTATAATTTTAGGTTTATTATATGAACCTTGGCACTGAAAAAACGCATCAGTAACTCCTGTAATAATTGTTAAGAATTGTGTTGTAAATAAAATAATCAGCAAATTAGATGCTGTTTCAATAAAAATTTCTGAACGATTACTAATAATATTAATAAATGGTCTTCTGAATATTATAATAAAGCTCATTATTATTAAGACCACTCCATATACTACAGTTATAAATGTATTGAGTGATTTCTTTTTTTTCTTATTAATATATGCTGGAATAATAACAGTGGTCATACCAGAAGAAACTATTCCAGTAATAAATGTTGCAATATTGTTAGCTAAATTATAGGCATCCATTTCTTCTGATACTCCAAACTTACCTGCAACAACTGATGTCTTCATTATCATTAATACTTGAATTAGGCATGTTATACCAATCATCAAAACTAATTGAACTAAATTTTTTATTTTTTTATTATTATTCACATGTTACTCCTTACTATTTTCTATAAAATAATGTTTAGTTAAAGAATTTATTCTTTATTAAACTTTTTAAATAATTCTATATTATTAATAGCTCTTTTGTATCCTTCTTCAATAAGTTTATTGTCAATTAGATTATAAACCTTATATACTTCTAATAATTTATCAACACTAAAATCTTCTGGATATATTAAATCTTCCATTTTATTAATGGATTTTAAATATATTTCAATTTTATTATCATACCCAATAGCAATTGTATTAACATTATTGAATTCAGATAAAAATATTCCGTGAAGCCTACCGCATATATATAATTCTGAAGATAATATTACTTCTATTCTCATATCATTATTAATATCTTCTAAATACTCTATCCCTATATCTACTTTTTCTTCAAGTAATTTATTATAGATTTCCTTATTAATATTTATGTCTATTGAATCTCCTACTGGCATTATAATTATATTGTCAAAATCCTTTGAGATTTTCTTTATAAATTCTATAAGGATTCCAATGGCTTTCTCTTGTTTATCACTTCCAATATATTTTTCAAGATTTCTCCATGAGATTACAAGAGATTTCATCTTATACTTTATTTTTTTTAGATTAGCTAATGACAAATATACTAAATCATCACATAAAAATAAATTTTGGTTTGTACAAATTGACTTAGCATAATCGTATGAAGTTTTATCACGAAAAGTAACTAATTCTGCATTTTGTAAAAGTTCCTTTGTTCTTTGTATCTTTTTTTCAGATTTAATGTCTCCAATTCCAACTCCAATATATCCGTAACTCTTTTTTCTTTTTTTAAATATCTTCATGTATTTATATAATCCATCACCAGCATTTTCAGTAAAGCATGTCCCACCTATCCAGTAAATCTTATCGTAGTTAATACTATAAAAATATTTTATCCATAAAGATTTTCCCTTACTGATTTTAGGTAACTTTTTTATCTTTATGTATGAAGGTAATTCAAAATTTATCTCATCTCCATAAATTAGTAATAGTGTTACATCATTGCTTTTAGAAATATTCTTGCAGAAAAATTCTAACATTAAATCATCACCTAAATTATTTTTACCAAAAAATCCAGTGATTAATATTTTCATCTATTTAATCTCCTTTGTATCATTTATTAAACTGCTATATATAGCTCCATACTTTTCACTTATTTCACTATCTGAATGATATTTATCTACATAGTTATATGCTTGTACTCCTTTTTCTCTTATAATACTTTGATTTTCTTTAAAATCATTTTGTACTTTGCTTATAATTAGCTCTAAGTTATTTTTATGTTCTTTTTCATCTTTATAATTATATGAATAAACAAAACTATCATCCATAAGTGCTGTTATTGTACCTATTTCTGGACATATTACTGTCCTTTTTAATGAAAAGCTTAAATATACTGCCCCTGAATTTAAAGAGCTTTCTTGATTATATGGCAATATAACTATATCTGATGTGTTATAATAGCTAGACATTTCTTCATCTGGAATATATCTAAAATCAGTTATAATATTTTTATTATTATCAATCTTTTTAACTAATTCTTTTTTGTATTCATCTGAACATGGCTTACCAGCAATCAATAATTTTATATTATTTTCTTTTACCTTACTAAATATATCTATTAATATTTCAATATTTTTATAAGGAGAAATATATCCTAATATAAGAAATACTAAATCATTATTTTGAATTCCTAGTTTTTCTCTATAATTTTCTTTGATTTCATTTTCATAATTAGAAATATAATTTGGATGATAAACTACTTGAAATTTTTCTAAATACTTTTCTCCTAAGCCTTTAATTACCTCTTTAGTATCTGGACATAATCCAACTATAACATCTGAGTATTCACATAGCTTATTCATCATTTTTATAGAATATTTATCACTTTTTAAGTTATGTGGCTTCTTATTATGAATTGTATAAATAATTTTCTTCTTATTTAATTTTAACCATTTTAAGATTAAAACTTTAGAATGATATATAAAAAAATTTTTCACATCATTATCTGAATTTATATTTTCATACCAATTTAAATTATATATGGCACATTCTTTAAATAATTTTAAGTCTGTAAGACATTTTTTTATTGGCATTGATTCAATATTTTGTTCTTTTAATAACCTTTTTATATTATCAGAATATAAATTACCTGTATTAAATACACTGTAGCAAGATACTATTCTTTCCATATCAATTCCCTCTGTTCTAATTTATTGTTTATCTCATTATTATTACTATTTTTAAAAAGTAATTGTACATAGCAAATTATAATGCAAAAGATTATCCAAAAAGGCTGTTTTAGCATAGCCCATCCTTGTAATCCATATACAATATAAGTTCCTAAAGCTACAAGTGGAAAAACAGCAAATTTACTAAATTCTTTATTTTCATTCTTAATAACTGATATACATTTTTTAAATGCAATAACATAAATCCTTAAATAAGCTATAATTCCCAACACTCCCATTTCGCATGCAACTATAAAAAATGAATTATGAATTGGAGCTGTTTGTAAAAACATACTGTCAACTAATATATTTTGATAATTTACATTTGAAAAGACCTGATCAAAATTATTGAAAATGAAATATGTAATATTATTTAATCCCACTCCAAAAATAAAATTTTTTAAGAATAATCTTATTCCCAAATTCCAATGAACCATTCTAGTACTTAACATATCGAATATATTATTTCTTACAAAATACTCGTAATAATAATCTGAATTTATAAAGAATATAATACCCGCTATAGCTCCTATTATTGTAATGGCTTTTACAATATAATTTTTTCTGTATCTATAAAATATTATCCCTACTATAATAATTGCACTTAATATAGTCATAGCTCTAGCCCCTGAAAAGTATAAATTAATCCAAGACAAAACCATATATACTAGTGAACGTCTTTCTTTTAGTATCCAAAAATCTACTAAAAAGAAAGCTAAAATAATAATCATATATAAACTAAAATCTCCTGGTGATTCCATAGTTCCAAACATTCTATAAAATCCATTTCTTATACTATGAGAGCTTGTACCTGTTATAAATGGTATAATAATTCCTCCAAATGTGAAAAGAAATCCTACAATTGTCTGAATTATAAGACCTATCTTGAATCCTTTTTTTATCCAAGAATAAAACTTATTAAAATCACCTATACTAGTAAGCAATATTGCTATAAGAAAATATTTAAAAATCTTTACTAATCCAAAAAGTGATAAAAGATTATTTTGATTATTTGGAAAAACCATTGTTATTGCCGAAATAATCAAAAGTAATCCAAATCCTGATTTAGAACTAATTTCACTTTTCTTAATTCCCTTAGATATAATTATAAAAATAAATCCTAAGACCCAAATTGAAACTAAATCTATAAATATCCCATTACCATATTGCATATTTAGTTTATTTTCATTTGATATAGATAATATTTCAATAAAATTTCTAGAGTATGCAGCTATTACTGGAAGTAAGACTACAAATATTTTATTAATATTAATCTTAAGTATATTATTTCCATCTACATTAATCACTTATGTTATAACCCCCAAAAATCTCCTCGTTTTTATTAATGAATTCTCTTATTTTATCTTCTTCTAGATTCCACCAATTAAATTTAGTTAATTCTTTTCTTTTCTCTTCATCAAATCTATATTTAATTATTTTTGCAGGAACTCCCCCTACAACTGCATAAGGGGGGATATCTTTTGTTACTACAGCACCTGCTGCAACTATTGCACCATCTCCAATTTTTATTCCATCTAGTATTATGGAGTTTAATCCTATCCAAACATCATTCCCAATTATAGTTTTTTTATGTTCTATAAATGACTTGTCCTTTTTTATCGCATATTTAAATACATTTTTATCAGTATAAAATAAAGGTGAAGTAGAAATAAGATTAGTTGGATGCATACCAAATCCTATTTTCACGCCTGGTGCTATAGAGCAAAACTTTCCAATTTGACAATTGCTTATATCTGATTTTTTAGAAATATATGAGTAATCACCCATAGTAACATTAGATAATTTGCAGCCTCTTGCCACTGCTGCCTTTTTACTTATTTCTGATCTTACATCTATTAATGAAAAAATTGATATATTTTTTCTAATTCTCATAAGACTTTTTAAATTATATTTAAATATACCTTTAATAAATTTCTTCATATTATTACCCTACTATTATCCCTGTGTACATATAAATTACAGTTTTTAGCCTTTCAGAAAAACTTTTATCTATAAAATATCTTTTAAATTCTTTTATGATATTATTTTTAGGGATAATACTTTCCTCAAATTCATATACTAGCTCAAATTCATCTTCTTTTTGATTAAATCTATCAAATTTAACCTTATGAACTCCAGTTCCATCGAAACCATCGTTAGTAATATCTGATTTTGTTTTCCATACACAAACTCCATCATTTTTGTATATATGGAAATACCATCTTATAAGCCATGAATTTACTTTTCCATTTAATTGCCTATCTAAGAAATCACTAAAGGCACTTCCTGAATAATTAAATTTCTTTATTTCTTTTTCATCCTTCAATAATTTTTCATATTCATCAGTATCTTCAAAGTTACAACTCATCCAATATTTCTTCCAAGTTCCCCATCCCCATGAACATGGATATGGAGTTAAATATGTTGATCTCTGAATTTTTTGCTTCATAGGAAGTCCAAAACCTGAAATATGCATAACTTTTTCATCATCTTCATAAAAATCAAAAGCTTCATTCATATATTCAATAAAATCATCTTTTGGAATACAATCATCTTCTACAACAATTACCCTTTCATAACCTAAGTTGAAGACACTAGTTACTCCATATATTACTGACTTTGCTAACCCTTTATTTTCTACTGAATAATTTTTTTTAACTGAACACCAGTTAATATCATCAATTATTTTTCTAGTTTTCAAAACATCTTCTTTGTGATTTTCATTTTTTATACCATCACAAAATACAAATAATTCTTTTATATCATTTCTTTTTAGTCCTTCTACAACTTTTCTAGTATGTAATGGTCTATTATAAGCGAATAATATAACAGCTGTCTTCAAAGTAATGCCCCCTTTAATCAATACAACTTATATATTTTATGAATAAATTGTATTGATTTCATTTTTATAATTTTCGATTGCCACATCTTTTTTAATATAATTATCAACGTAATATTTTCCCTTAATTCCTATATCTCTATAGCTATCAATATTATCTAAAATATCTACTAGCTTTTCATATATCGCATTATATTGACCTGGTTCGATACAAACACCGCACCCACACTCTTCAATAATTAATCTAGCTTCTGATCCTTCTTCTAAAACCCCAAGAACTGTCTTTCCTGCTGCCATAACCCCATAAAGTTTACTTGGCACAGATACACCCTTTATCCCTTTTGCATTAACTACCCAATGTATATCACCTGCATTTAAAGAATAAATTAAATCCTTCTTTAACTGGTATGAAATGAACTTAACATTTGTTAAATAGTTTCTTTCAGCATAATTAATAAGTTTTTGTTTTATACTTCCATCTCCAATAAATGCAAATACCACATCTCGTCTATCTCTAAATCTTCCTACTACTTTCAAGAGATTTTCTAGGTCATAGTAAAGGCCTAAATTTCCTGAATACATAATTACAATTTTGTCTTCTAGCCCATTCTTTCTCTTAAATTCCAGTACCCTTTCATCATTCCTTGATAATGGATATATTTCTTTTTCATCTATCCAATTATTAATAAATGTATTATCTGGAACCTTTTTATTTTTGAATCTATCCTTCAAAGTTATTTGCATATCTCTTCCAACAACGATAACTTTATTAGATAACTTACAAGATAACTTGTCTATCCACATTGCAAAATTTAATAGTAGTTTATTATTACTATATCCAACAGCCATTGTTTGCTCTGGATTGAAATCTTGTATATTGTATATAAACTTTGCTCTCTTTATATATTTACCTAATACTCCTAATACTCCACCTAAAACTGGAGGCTGAGAAATTGAAAATACATAATCTTGTTTGCCACTTTTAAAGGTAGCCCATATAGCTCTAAAGAAGTAAGCTAATAAATTTAATATTCTACTTTTTTTATTTTCTTTACTGAACTCTGGAACTCTTACTCTTATTACTTTTATTCCATTAATATTTTCTAAATAGTATTTTTTCTCTTTATACTTATCATCTATTTCACCTGTATAGCTTGGAACTACACAAATTACTGTTATATCAAAAACATCCTTCATCCCTTCACACAATTCTTTTAGAATTTGTCCAGTAGATGCTACATCTGGATGATAATAATGTGCATAAACTAATAATCTCTTTTTATCTTCCATATAACCTCCTAACTCTACATTGCTACATTTTCTAAGTACCACTTATATGCTTCTTTTATTCCATCTTTTAATTCCATGTTATATTTCCAACCTTGGCTTTCTAATCTACTTACATCTAATAGCTTTCTTGGAGTTCCATCTGGTTTTGATGCATCAAAAACTATTTCTCCTTCATAACCTACAACTTCTTTTATTAGTTCTGCTAAGCCTTTTATAGTGATTTCTTTTCCTGTTCCTATATTGAAGAAATCATTTCCTTCATAATTCTTCATTAGATAGATACACGCATCTGCCATATCTTCTGAATATAAGAATTCTCTTAGTGGCATACCACTTCCCCATACTACTACTTCTTTTGTATTATTTACTTTTGCTTCATGAAATCTTCTTATAAGGGCAGGCATTACATGAGAATTTTCTGGATGGAAATTATCATATGGTCCATAAAGGTTAGTTGGCATTACACTTATAAAGTTTGTTCCGTATTGCTTATTAAAGTACTGACACATCTTTAGTCCTGATATCTTAGCAAGGGCATAAGCTTCATTTGTCTCTTCTAAATATCCTGAAAGTAAGTATTCTTCCTTTATAGGTTGAGGGCTCATCTTAGGATAAATACAAGAGCTTCCTAAAAACATTAGCTTTTTAACTCCATACTTATAAGCATTTCCTATAACATTATTTTGAATTTGTAAATTTTCATACATAAAATCTGCAGGATAAGTGGAATTTGCATAGATTCCACCAACCTTAGCAGCTGCTAAAAATACATATTCTGGCCTTTCTTCTTTAAAGAAGGTTTCTACTGCTAAAGAATCCATAAGATCTAACTCTTTATGAGTTTTCCCTATTATATTTGTATATCCATCTTTCTTTAATTCTCTAACAATAGCAGAGCCAACAAGACCTCTATGTCCTGCAACATAAATTTTGCTATCCTTATTCATATTAATTCACCTTCTTACTTTGTCGCTGCTGCTTCGTTTTTTGCAATGAATTCTTGTGATCCTATTCCTGCTATCTCTCTCATATCAGCATCTACCATCATTGAAACTAACCCTCTAAAGCTAACTTTTCTTTCCCAGCCTAGTTCCTTTTCTGCCTTTGATGAATCTCCCCATAAAAGTTCAACTTCCGCTGGTCTAAAGTATCTTGGATTTACATCTACTAATTCTACTCCAGTAGCTTTATCGTAGCCCTTCTCATCTACTCCAGTTCCATCCCATTCAATTTCAATACCAACTTCTTTAAATGCAAGTTCAACAAATTCTCTAACTGTATGGGTTTCATTTGTTGCAAGTACATAGTCTTTAGGTTTATCTTGTTGTAGCATTAGCCACATTCCATACACATAATCTCCTGCAAAACCCCAGTCTCTTTTTGCATCTAAATTTCCAAGTGATAGCTTTTCTTGCTTTCCAGCCATAATTGAAGCAATTGCTCTTGTTATCTTTCTTGTAACGAAGGTTTCTCCTCTTCTTGGTGATTCATGATTAAATAAAACTCCATTACAAGCATATAAATCGTAGCTTTCTCTATAATTTACTGTTATCCAATATGAATAAAGCTTTGCAACTCCATAAGGACTCTTTGGATAAAATGGTGTTTTTTCACTTTGTGGTGCAGTATCTGGAAGCCCTCCAAATAATTCTGATGTTGATGCTTGATAGAATTTGCATTTAACTCCACTTTCTCTTATAGCATCTAAAAGTCTCAAAGTTCCAACTCCTGTAGCTTCTGCTGTATATTCTGGAACTTCAAATGATACAGCTACATGGGATTGAGCAGCTAAATTATATATTTCTGTAGGTTTAATCTTTTCTATTAATCTATTTAAATTAGATGAATCTGTTAAATCTCCATAATGTAAGAATAACTTTTTATTTCCAATCTCAGTATTTTCAAATAAATGATCTATTCTTGAAGTACTAATACTTGAATGTCTTCTTATAATCCCATGTACTTCGTAGTCCTTCTCCAATAATAATTCAGTTAAATATGAACCATCTTGACCTGTTATTCCTGTAATTAGAGCAACTTTTTTCATAAATAATCCTCCGTCTTCTTATTCCCTTAAACAATATTTTTTAATTCTTTAACATTAACAACATTAGCTCTTTGTCCAACTATTATTTTTCCGTCATTTTCGATAACGTATATATCACTTAGTCCTTCAACTATTAATTCATGATTTGAAGAAACTAATAAATTATTTCCTCCCTTTAATGACCTAGCTTGTCCTATCATCACATTACCAAAGTCATCTTTCTCCCTATATCTTTCAATTGCTTCCCAGCTTCCAATATCATCCCATCCAAAATTACTAGGGATTACATATACATCTTTAGATTTTTCTAATACTGAATAGTCAATTGAAATTGCTTCAGTGTTCTTATATTCCTTGTTTATAAAATCTTGTAGCTCTTCTTCTTCAACTTCTTGTATTTTATTAAGAGCTTCAAAAGTATCTGGTGAATACTTACTTATTTCACTTAAGATATTTTTTACTGTCCAAAGGAACATTCCACCATTCCATAAATAATTTCTATCTTCTAAGTATTCTTCTGCTAATTCTTTATTTGGTTTTTCTACGAATCTATCTACCTTTATTACTTCATTTTCTATAATCTTAGTTTTATCATCACTACATTTTATATATCCATATCCTGTTTCTGCCCTTGTAGGCTCTATTCCTAAGGTAATGATTGCATCACCATTTTCTTCAATATAATTATTAGCTTCTAAAATTATTTTTCTAAATTCTTCTTCATTACTAATTAAATGATCTGAAGGTAGTACTACCATTCCTGCATCCTTATAGTATCTATTTATTACAAGAGCAGATAAAGCAATACATGGAGTTGTATTTCTTCCTTCTGGCTCCACAATAATATTTCTCTCAGGTAATTCTGGAAGTTGTTCTTTAACTAAATTCACATATACTTCACCAGTGCATATAAATATTCTCTCCATTGGTATAATAGGTTTAATTCTATTTACTGTCATTTGTATCATAGTCTCATTGTCTATTAAATTTAAAAACTGCTTAGGTTTTTCTTCAGTTGACAATGGCCAAAACCTAGTTCCTTTGCCTCCTGCCATAATCAAAGCACATAACATCCCTCTCATCACCTCTTCTTTTAGAAAGTAATAGCTACTTCTGCTATTTCTTTTTCTTTAATATTTAATACTTCTTTTCTACCAATTGAATAATATTCTACTTCTAAACTTTCAGCTTCACTTATCTCATAGCAATTTCTTCCATCAAAGATAATTGGAGTTTTCATCATATGCTTATAGCATTCTACTCCCATATCTTTTATTTCCTTCCATTCTGTAAATATAAATGCCATATCTGCATCTTTTATTGCTTCAAACGGATTTTCTGTATATTCGATTTCAGTTGGATATTTCTTTTTAAAGTTCTCTATTCCAACTGGATCATATGCTATTATATCTGCTCCCTCATCTAATAATCTTCTTACATTTGGTACTGATGGAGCTTCTCTTAAATCATCTGTTCCAGGTTTAAATGTTAATCCTAACACTGCAACCTTCTTTCCTCTTAGAGAACCAAACTTCTCTTTTGCCTTTCTAAACAGCTTATATTTTTGATTTTCATTTACTTCTATGGCTGCTTTTATAGTTTTTATTTCATAACCATTATCATTTGCTAGCCAATGTAGAGCCTTTGTATCTTTAGGGAAACATGATCCCCCATATCCAATTCCAGCATTTAAGAATTTATTTCCTATTCTCTTGTCATAGCTCATTCCTTTTGCTACGTCTTCTATATTTGCACCAACTATTTCACATACATTTGCAATCTCGTTCATAAAACTTATTTTTAATGCTAAGAAGTCATTTGACGCATATTTTATCATTTCTGCACTTCTTCTATTTGTGCATACTATTGGTTGATTAAATGGATTATATATTTCTCTTAGTATCCTTTCAGCATTTTCTGATTCAACACCTATTACGATTCTACTTGCATGTAAAGTATCTACTACCGCTGTTCCTTGTGCTAAAAACTCAGGATTAGAAGCAACCTCCATATTTATTCCAGTAGCTAGATTTTCTTTTAAAAATTCTTCAATTCTGTCATTAGTTCCTATTGGAACAGTTGATTTTACAACTACTAAACAGTCCTTTTCTACATTTTCAGCAATTTGTTTGCATACCCCAAAAACATAGTCTAAATTAGCAGATCCATCTTCCCTTTCTGGAGTTCCTACTCCTATAAATACTACATCTGCATCTTTATAAGCATTTTGATAATCTGTAGTAAAATCTAATCTTCCTAAGTCAAAATTTCTTTTTAATAATTCATCTAATCCTGGTTCATATATAGGTGAAATCCCATTTTTCATAATTTCAATTTTGTTTGCATCTATATCTACACAAGTTACATTATGTCCTACTTCCGAAAGACATGCTCCTGTAACTAATCCTACATACCCTGTTCCTGCTACAACTATTTTCATAAACTAACCCCCTTAACCTATTTAAGACGCATTCTCATCACCAAATAACACAAAAAATGTTTTTATTATAAGCTTTATATCTAATAAAAAACTTCTTTCTTCTACATATTTTAAATCAAGCTTCATCCAATCAATAAAATCTATATTATTTCTACCTGAAACTTGCCAGTAGCAAGTAAGACCTGGCTTTACTAGTAATCTATCTAGCATCCAACGTTCAAACTCAGCCACTTCATTTGGTAAACTTGGTCTTGGACCAACTAAACTCATATCGCCCTTTAGTATATTTATCAATTGTGGTAGCTCATCAATACTAGTTTTCCTAATGAATTTACCTATATTAGTAATCCTAGGATCCTCTTTCATCTTAAACATTGGACCTGACATTTCATTTTGTTTTGCTAATTTTTCTTTTAACTCCTCAGCATTTGTCACCATAGATCTAAATTTGTAGAGTTTAAATTCCTTTCCATTTAACCCCACTCTTTGCTGTGAAAATATAGCTGGCCCTTTAGATTCTAGCTTTATTAATATGGCCACAATCACAAGTATTGGACTCAAAATAATTAATCCTAATGTAGATAAAATAAAATCTAGTATTCTCTTCGCAGAGTTATATATAACCCTCTCATCTTTGGTTAAGGCTTCAATATTGCTTTCATTTTCTAAGTGTAATTTTTCCATATAAATACTCCTTTCCCGCCTTAACATTATTTATTTTTAAATATACTCAATAACCCTTTTTTTTCTTTTATTAAATTACCTATAAATTTAACTTCATCATCATTTAAAAGTTTTTCACCTGAATCGTTTAAATAGTTAAAATAATTGTTATCCATATTCTTTAAAGCTTTTGCTCCTAAACTCATGTTAGGATTTCTCTTTCCATCCCTATGTGCGTCTGATCCCAAAAAGCTGTATATTCTATTTTTATAGAAAACTTCTGCAGTTTTCTTTACTTCCTTACCAAAATCTCCAGTCACACTGCCCAAATTTAATTGAAATTGAAAGCCTTTATCAATAAACTCGTTTATTAAAGAAGGTTTCTTTATAAAAATGTGATATCTTTCTGGATGTGCTATTACTGGCACAATTCCTTTGAGCTGCAATTCATATAGAATATCACTTACTTCATCTATAGAAAAACTTCTCATATTAAATTCAATTAGCATATATCTTGAATCATTTATTGTTCCAATAAGATTATCTTCAAAATATTCTAACAATTTAATGTTAAAATAAACTTCTTGCCCACAATAAATATCAATATCTAATTCTTGTTCTTTAGCTAAAAGACTAACTTCTTTCGCTTTTTCCTTAACTTCTTTTATAGGTACCTCATAATACCCTGGTAAATAATGCGGTGTAAGTACTAACTTACTAGTACCACCTTCAACAGCCTGTCTTAACATATTCAATGTCATTTCTTTTGACTTAGCTCCATCATCGATGTCCCAAATCAAATGTGAATGTAGATCTACTATAATATCACCCCATTTTTCTTTTTATTTTATGTATTAATTACATATTATAAAATTTATGCTATTTTATACAACAACTACACAGCATAATTGAGAATGCATAATGCATAATTGATAATGCATAATTTATGAAATAATTCAAGCAAGCTAAAGGAATGCATAATGCATAATTGATAATGCATGATTGGTAATGCATAATGCATAATTGATAATGCATAATTGTTGAAATAATTCAAGCAAGCTAAAGGAATGCATAATGCATAATTGATAATGCATAATTGTTGAAATAACTCAGACAAGCTGAGTTATGAAATTTTATAAATTCCTTAGAATTTATTCCTTTATTTTTTCATGCTGATTTCACTTCAGTAAAGAGGCTCTAAGCTATTTCATTTTTTCATTTCGATTTTGCGAATACAAAAGAGAAGCTTCATTCTTTCATTAATTTTAATAAATTCCAGAGGAATTTAATCCTTAATTTTTTCATTCTTTCATGCTGATTTTGCTTCAGCAAAGAGGCTCTTCATTTTTTCATTCTAAAAACTCAGAAAGAGTTTTCACCTTAATTATGCACTTCTTCTAATTGATAATGCATAATTGATAATACATAATTGTTGAAATAATTCAAGCAAGCTAAATGAATGCATAATGCATAATTGATAATGCATAATTTATGAAATAACTCAGACAGCTGAGTTATGAAATTTTATAAATTCCAGAGGAATTTAATCCTTAATTTTTTCATTCTTTCATGCTGATTTTGCTTCAGCAAAGAAGCTCTAAGCTATTTCATTTTTTCATTTTGATTTTGCGAATGCAAAAGAGAAGCTTCATTCTTTCATGCTGATTTTGCTTCAGCAAAGAGGCTCTTCATTCTTTCATTTTCCAAAACTCTGAAAGAGTTTTCACCATAATTATGCACTTCTTCTAATTGATAATACATAATTGATAATGGATAATTATCGAAATAATTCAGACAAGCTGAGTTATGAAATTTATAAATTCCGAAGGAATTTAATCCTTAATTTCTTCATTCTTTCATGCCTCTTTGCTTCAGCAAAGAGGCTCTTCATTCTTTCATTAAAAAACTCCCGTAGGAGTTTTCACCATAATTATGCATTAAGCATTATGCATTATTCATTACAATTACTCTCCGTAATAGTAGTAGTACTTGTTCCTCTTTAAATCGAGTCCATTTAAAACTGTTCCAATTATATTTGCATTAACCTTTCGTAAAAGACTAATAGCATTTTCAACTGAATCTTTTTTGGTCTTTTCTGCTCTTATGACTACTATAGTTCCATCTGATCTAGCAGATAAAATTTGAGAGTCTGTAACAGCTTGCACTGGAGGAGTATCTAAGATTATGTAATCAAAAATCTCCTTTAATTTTTCTAGTAAATTAATCATTGCCTTTGATGCAAGCATTTCAGATGGATTTGGAGGTATTTTCCCTGCTGTTAATATGACTAATCTCTCATTATATTTATGTGTAGCACTATATAAATCAGCCTTTCCTACAATCACATCTGATAACCCAACTAAATTTGAAACTTTGAATTTCTTATGTAAGCTTGGTTTTCTTAAATCACAATCTATTAATAATACTTTTTTATTGTCCTGTGCCAAACATAAAGCCAAATTTCCGGATGTGGTAGATTTACCTTCCCCTGGCTCAGCACTTGTTACGACTATTACTTTGTATTCTTTATCAAAAGATGAATACTGTATATTTGTTCTTAAAGTCCTATAGCTTTCTGACACTATCGATTTAGGTTCTTTTTCAACTATAAACATAACTTCCTCCTAATCTTCCATAACCTTTGGTATTGAGCCAATTACAGGTATGTCAAATTGTCTTTCTAATTGTTCCTTATTTTTAAAGGTATTATCTAAAAATTCTAGTAAAACAGCTAGTCCAACCCCAACCATTAAACCTAGTAAGAAAGCTACTGCTATGTTCATCTTTTTATTTGGGCTAACAGGCTCTTCAGGTAATTCTACAGCTTCTATAATTTTAATATTCCCATTAGAAACTAATTCCTTAGATATTTTTATAAATTCATTAGAAACTCCTTCAATAACTTCTTTAGCCTCTTGAGGAATTTTGCTCTTATACATAATTTCTAGTATCTGTGTATCTGACACTGTAACTACTGTTAAATTATTCAACACTTCATTAGTATCTAGCTCTAAGCCAGTACTTATTAATGCTCTAGAAATTAAATCTTTAGTTTTTATTGTTTCAGAATAAGTCTTCATAAGCTTCTGATACATAAGCACATCATTTTGACTATAACTTTGATTTTCATCTTCAGCTTTCCCAATAAACACTTTAGTACTTGCCTCATACTGAGGCTTAATAACAAAAAAACTTAATGTTGCTGAGACTATAGTTGCTATCAATGTAATTAAAACTATCATTAACCATCTTTTCTTTAAAGCATCGAACAACTCATCTATCCTTATCACTTGCTCTTCCAATTCTTTTCCCCCTAACAAATCACTGTTCATAATTGAATAATTTATATTGTATAAAAATTCATTTAAATAAGAGTTTATCATCATTTCCACATATTGTTAATAATTTAATTTACAACAACTTTAATTTGCCGTTTAATTTAATAAAATATTACATTAAAATTCACATTTTTTAAAGGAAAATATTTCTAATTTTTTTGACATTTTATTTAAGTTCGACAAATTATCTTCTGTTCCAATTCCCTTTATTAATACTTTTTTATAAAAATATTAGTATTTTATCAAAAACATTAAAAATACATCTTATTTTTTGAGTTTTACTTAGTATTTTGTAATTATTTTTTAATTTTTATTATTCGTTAATTTTTATTATTTGTATGTATTATTTTGTTTTTTTAAGCTTCAGACGATTTTCTTAATAAATTCTTATAAATATTCATTTTCATTTTCTCAATTTTTGCTTTTTATAGGTAATTACTTTATGAAATGTATTTTTAGGAGGTTCACTTATGGAAATTTTGATAGAAAAAGCAAAAAACAATGATAAAAATGCTAAAGAAGAAATAATAAAAATGTATTACCCTCTAATAGTTAAGGAAAGTAAAAGAGTTTTTCTAAAGAATAGGAGCTTTGAAGATCTAGTACAAATTGGCATAATAAGTCTTTTGAAAGCAATAAATTTATTTGATTTAACTAGAGGCAGTAAAAGCTTTAGTTCCTATGCACTCTGGAGTGTTAAAAATGGATTTATAACTCTTATAAGAAGTGAAGCTAAATATAGTGATGAAATAAGTCTTAATTCACCTATACCTACTTCCCCTGATAACGAAATTGTTGAAAGTATAATTGATGAAAATGTAGATATTGAAAATCAGGTTACTAACTCTATTATTAATAATAAGGTTTTATCTGCATTAAACAACCTTGATTACGAAGAAAAGGATATTATTATCTTTTTATATATCGCTAACACGCTTCCTAATCTCTCTAAATATTCAAGGTCTAGAAATAAGGATTATTACTATTGCTCTTGCCTAAAGAAAAGGGCTTTAACTAAGCTTAAGCATATTCTTAAGGAATATAAATAAAGTATCAAATGCAGAAATAGGATCTGTCACGACAGTTCATTAATTAAAAATGTAGAATTATTGATGTAATTCGAAACGAATTACTAAAAAGATATATATTTTAGAAACTCCTTGCGGAGTTTCTTCTTTAATTCTACATTTTTCATTATTCATTTTACATTGTGCGACAGCTCCTTAAATTATTATGCTTTTCTTGGAAACAAAGTTCTAAGATAGTGTTAAATAAAAAACGTTTTCTACTAACTCTAACCCAATAAATCCTTATATTATAATTTTGCTAGTAATTCATTTGCTATGGTATT
This sequence comes from Clostridium lamae, assembly GCF_033043255.1. Taxonomy (NCBI): domain Bacteria; kingdom Bacillati; phylum Bacillota; class Clostridia; order Eubacteriales; family Clostridiaceae; genus Clostridium; species Clostridium lamae. The sequence continues at coordinate 50,207 of NZ_JASCQJ010000007.1, forward strand.
CAAGTTTCCTGCCCAGGTGTTACCTTCACAGTATCTTACATTTACATTCCATACGCTAACTCCATTATAATAATCTCCACCTTCAGTTAGATAGTATTTATCTATAAGTCTAGTTATATAATCAAGACTTTCGCCCCAGTCATTAAAATACCTCCATGAGTTGCCATCTTTCACTCCTCCAAGATTATTATGAGTTCTGGCTAATGAAGATCTTCCATGTCCAGATTCTTCTGAATTAAGAGACATTAGAAATATAGCGTTAACATTATATTCTTTTTCATAATAATAATATGCACTAGATAACGTTTGTAGTGCGCTCCCTTCTAACATCTTATAAATCTGATCTTCAGTTAAATTGCTAAGCTCTCTTAAGTTATTTGGATTATAATGAGGAATCCCTGTAGGCTCTTTATAAACTTCATATGGTGGTTTGTCTTCATATTGTTCTACTAATGGCATATAAATAAAGCCTTCTTCTCCATTGTAATTAACCTTTAACCAATCCCATTGTCTTTCAATTATTTCAAATGTCATTCCTTTTTTAAATACAAATTTAATTTCTGAATTAGTGTTAGGTTCGGCTCTCAAACGTGAATCATCATAAATTACTTGTCCGTATCTTTGATGCTCAGTTTTTAATTTTTGCTCCTCTTCTAGTATTTGCTGTTTATATTCAATGAAGTATCGTTCAACTACAGCCAATCTGCTCATATTATTTATAGGAGTTTGGCTTTCTGATGATAGTTCTATTTGCGCTGATTTTATGTTGTCCATAGCATACGTTTTTGTACTGCTAATTAATTGTACTGGAAACACTGTACTTGTAAATATATATATACTAGCCAAGTATTTCGCTAAATGTATCATTATAACACTCCTTTCATATTTTCTTTTATATCCCTTATTAATCATTAAGGATAATCTATTTCATATTCTTTCCTTATTTGTAATTTTTAAACTAATAACACTGCTTTTATTTCTATAAAATCCCATTTTTTTAAATTAAGTATAAGAATTTTAATTAATCCATGAAATTTTAACTATACAGTTATGATATTTAATAAAAAAAACGTACCCAAAAGCATATAGCCTATAGGTACGGTTTTCTATTTTATTATTTTTTGATTTAAATTACACATTAAAAATTAAGTAAATTATCTTGCAATTTTTTTATTGCTTTATCTTTAATATATCTTGATTTATGATACTCAATATTTTTCTCTTCTGAATATCTCCTTAGAGTTTTTCTCTCAATATAAATAGCTTTAAGTAACTCTCTCTCTTCTTCTTTTAATAAACTTATAGCTGCTTCTAAATCCCTTTTACCCTCTTTTTTAATATAATCCTCTTGTATATTTGTATTCTCATCCATTATCTCTTTGATATCTATAAATTTTGCAATTTCTTTTGATTCCTTATTCTTAAAGTATATTTTAGTAGCTTTATCTATTTCTTTATAAATTGAATTTCTAACAGCTTCTTTTACGTAACTTGGAAATGAATCACTTAAGGTTATATCAAATTTATTTACAGCCTTAATTATTGTAAGTATAGCTATTTGTTTTATATCTTCATCTCCGTATCCATAAATATAAAAACTCATAGCTGTATTATTAATAAGAGGTTTAAACTTTATTATTATTTCTTCTAATGCAATTTTATCTCCTTGCTTTGCTCTAATGATTAAGTTTTTCATAAATAATGGAGCTGTCTAAAATAAATTAAAAATATATAATATATAATATATCAATTTTAAAAAACTCCTTTAGGAGTTTTTACCTCAATTTTACATTCTTAATTATTCATTTTACATTGGGCGACAGCCCACTCCTCCCTTCGATTTTTTATATTCTTATTATAGCAAACATATGTTCGTATTTCTATTTAAATATATCGCAATTTTTGACATTTAAATTTGCGTAAAGATAATATGGTTTCTATTTTTATTCATTTAGATTATACTATTTATATCGATATTTTTTACTTAGGAGGGATATTTTTGAAAAACGATATAAAATTAATATGTATCGATATGGATGGTACATTATTGACAAATGATCATGAAGTGACTGATAGAAATAAAGTAGCCTTAAGAAAAGCAAAAGAACTTGGTGTTAATATAGCAATAACTACTGGAAGATTATTTTCTTCCGCTAAATACTATTCTGATTTAATCGGTATAGATACTGCTGTGATTGCTTCAAATGGAGCTTACATAAAAACTAACTTTAATAATGATACGGTATATGAAACTCCATTACCTAGGGATATAGTCCTTGATATATATAATATAGTTAAAAAGCATGGACTATCAGCAAACTTTAATAGCTGGGATACACTTATTAGAGAAAATGAAATTCCTGATACTCATGCTTATAATATTATGAATAAAGATTTGCCTGATGAAAAGAAAGTTAAATTCCTAATTGATACAAAAAACTTTGCTGATACCCTTAAAAATTTCAAGGGAAATATATTGAAAAGTATAGTTATAGATGAAAAGCCTAATAAGGAAAATCTTTGGGCAGCCAAAAATGAACTTAAAGAAACATATGGTGATACTTTACATGTTGTTAGTTCTGGACGTGATAATTTTGAGGTTATACTTGGAACAACTTCAAAAGGAATAGCTGTTTCACATTTAGCTAAAACTTTAGATATTAAACCTAATGAAGTTATGTGTATTGGCGATTCAGAAAATGATTTATCCATGATAAACTATGCAGGTATTGGCGTTGCAATGGGCAATGGACTTGAGTTAGTGAAAGACCAAGCTGATTATGTAACTGATACTAATAATAATTCTGGAGTTGCAAAGGCAATAGAACACTTTGTGTTGAATGCATAACAGAATCAATGGATAATGCATAATGCGTAATGCATAATTGATGTGAAAACTCCTGACGGAGTTTTTTAATGAAAGAATGAAGAAATGAAAAAATGAAAGAATTAGGGATAAAACTCCTTACGGAGTTTTTCAAACTAAAGAATGAAGCTTCTCTTTTGCATTCGCAAAATCCAAATGAAAGAATGAAAGAGTTGGTAGCCTCTTTGCTGAAGCAAAATCAGCATGAAAGAATAAAAGCTTAAATAAAATTTCATAACTCAGCTTGTCTGAGTTATTTCCTAAATTATGCATTATCAATTACGCATTATGCATTAATTAAAGTGCATTATGCATTAAAAAAACTCCCTTTCGGGAGTTTTCTCATTTATTCTTTCATTTTTTCATTCTTTAATTTTTTAATTCTTTAATTATTCTTCGCTTTTACCTACACCTGAAAGTATTAAACCCTTATTGTGATCTAATGCCCAGTTAATACCCCAGTCATTTTGGAATATAAGGATATTTCTATCTTTGAAGTCTTTAACTCTCTTAGCATCTGAAGTTAAGTTTAGTTTTTCCATATCTATATCTTTATTTTCTATCCATCTTACATATCTAAATGGAAGTCTATCCATCTTTATATCAACATTGTATTCATGTTTTAATCTGTATTCTAAAACTTCGAATTGAAGTACACCAACAACTCCAACTATTATTTCTTCCATACCAACGAATGATTCTCTAAATACTTGGATTGCTCCTTCTTGTGCTATTTGAGTAACACCTTTTACGAATTGCTTTCTCTTCATAGTATCTACTGGTCTAACTCTAGCAAAATGTTCTGGTGCGAAAGTTGGAATACCTTCGAATTTGAATTTCTTTGATGCTGAACATAGTGTATCTCCAATTGAGAATATACCTGGGTCAAATACCCCAATTATATCTCCTGCATATGCTTCTTCTACTATTTCTCTATCTTGAGCCATAAATTGTTGTGGCTGAGAAAGTTTAATCTTCTTACCACCTTGCATATGGTATACATCTGATCCTTTTTCAAACTTTCCTGAACAAATTCTCATAAAGGCAATTCTATCTCTATGAGCCTTATTCATATTTGCTTGAATCTTAAATACAAATGCAGAGAAGTTCTTATCAAATGGGTCTATTTCTCCTACATTTGAATGTCTTGGAAGTGGTGCTGTAGTCATATCTAAGAAATGCTCTAAGAATGGCTCTACACCAAAGTTAGTTAAAGCTGATCCAAAGAATACTGGTGTTAATTCTCCAGTTCTAACTTTTTCTAAGTCTAATTCATCTCCAGCTATATCTAATAATTCAATATCTTCCATTAGTTTATCATGAAGGGCATCCCCTAAAATTTCTCTAAATCTTGGATCATCTACTGAACCTTCAACAGCCTCTACTGCACTTTGTCCATGGTTACCTGCTGAAAAGGCAATAATTCTATTATTTTCTCTTTCATAAACTCCTTTGAACTCTTTACCAGAACCAATTGGCCAGTTCATTGGATATGTTTTTATTCCAAGTTCATTTTCTATTTCTTCTAATAATTCAAATGGGTCTTTAGCTTCTCTATCCATCTTATTTACAAATGTAAATATAGGCATTTCTCTAAGAGATGCAACATGGAATAGCTTTCTTGTTTGATCTTCTATACCCTTTGCTCCATCTACTACCATAACTGCGCTATCTGCAGCCATAAGAGTTCTATATGTATCTTCTGAGAAGTCTTGGTGACCTGGTGTATCTAATATGTTAATACAGTGTCCTCTATAATTAAATTGCATTACTGATGAAGTAACTGAAATACCTCTTTGCTTTTCTATTTCCATCCAGTCAGATACTGCATGAGTTGAAGCCTTTCTAGCCTTTACTGAACCTGCAAGTCTTATAGCTCCTCCATATAATAAGAATTTTTCTGTTAATGTAGTTTTACCTGCATCTGGGTGGGATATAATAGCAAAGGTTCTTCTCTTTTCTATTTCACTTATATAATCTGCCAATGGCTTTTCCTCCTTGAAATTTAAATTAAATTTACTTTAGTTTATCTCATTTCTCTAGTTATTCATTATACCCTAAATGTTAAGAATTTAAAATGAAAATTTATTCCCCAGGGGATTTTCCCCTGGGGTCCTTTTTTTTCCAATTAATTATAAACCCAATATTCAATAGCTTCTTCTAAAAATAGGCTTGATTTGACTTTTATAAAGCCATCTTTAGGAGTATTATGAATTATATTTTCATTGTCTTTGTAGTTTTTATTGTCTTTATTGCTATCTAAAACATTAAAGTAATTTACGCCATTTATTGTTTCTATTCCATATAAAACTAAGTAGTGACCTTCCGTTGTAAAACTTCCTGTTCTCATTAATGCAACTACCATATGTTGCCCATCACTTACTAACCTTTTTATTTTTGTTAATTCATTTCTTTCAAATTTTTGAACATTTAATTTATATTGTGGTTCTTTTACAACTTCATCAAAAAATTCTATTTCCGTATTGTTATTGCAATATTCATTTTCAATAGAGTATTTAGCTAATTCTATTGGATTTATATCTACTTCTTTAATTGTAGATTGAATCATTGCCATAGCTGTAACTCCACAACCTGTTTTTCCTAAAGAATTATCTACTGTTTTATAAGGATAGTTTGTCCACTTTTCATCCTCTTGATTAAAGTATTTAACTTCTTTTTGATATTTTCCATTGAGTAATAAATTATAATCTATATTTTCACTTCTAATATCATCAATATTTTCTTGAAGCTGATTATTCATATATTGAGCTCTTTTATTTAATTCCTCATAGTTAACATAATAAGTAACTTCTAAATTTTTAAGTTTGTATTCAGTATTTTTATCCCCAGTTTCACCATAAAGTTTCATTAAATAATCATAGAGCTTTATATATGCACCTGGATAAAATCTTTCTCTTTCCACTACATTCTCAGCATATTTTAGAGCTGCTGCATATTGTCCTAAGGATTCATGTAAATATGATAAATTCCATTCCACCATTGGATCATGAGGATTTATCTTTTTACTAATTTCAAGTAGTCCTATTCCTTCTTTTAAATAGTTATTATCATTAGTTTTGTCATATAGATTTTTCTTAGCTTGAGCTCTATTAAAGTAGCCTCTATAATCTCTTTTAAAGGATATATTATTTGAAAAACTAAATATCTTATCAGCTAAATTTGTATTGACATCTATTAAGTAATTTCCTATTACTATGCTTGTCTCGAATACTATAAAATAAATAGCCACAGCTGATATACCTATATATAAATACTTACTTATACTAATAGCTTTATCTTTACTATCTTCTTGATTGATTTTCTTTTTTTCTAATGACTCTACCTCCCCCAAAACTATTAACATCACAAGAATTATTGGAAATGTACTAAAAGCTAAATCAAAATCTAGTAATGAATGTAATAAGATAGTTAAGTAGGCTAAGATTAAATAATTTTTACTTTGATTCTTACTTTTAATTAGCTTAAATAAGCCTATTAAAATTATAGTAATAAAAATTATTAAATTAATTATTCCTGTATCATATGCTATTTGTAAAAATGAATTATGAATATATTTAACATCATAAAAGGCTGTAGCATTATCAAATAATTTATATTGGAACATATTTATTCCATTTCCAAAAGGATGCTTTATAATACTACTTACTGAATCTCCATAGTAAACAAATCTTTCTTGAAAGGTTCCATCAGTAAATGAAATACTTTTTAGTCTGTTAAAGGTACTGCTGTTAGTTACAAATAATATTATTACGCCTAATATCCCTAAAATATAATATAGTTTATCTTTATGCTTGTAATTTTTAATTAATATATAGAAAATTACTACTATTGGTAATATAAATATCGCTGTTAATCTCAATTTATCTAAAATTATATATAATACCACTCCTAATGCAATTGGCTCTAAGGATAATATTAATTTCATATTATTATATTTTTTATCTCTATACATTTTATATACGATATATAGTGGAGATAAAATAATTGTAGTTCTTGAACCTGTAAATAATAAACCTATAAATAAAATTATTTCTATAGTATCTGTAAAATTATCATTATTTCTAACTTTATTCAAGTAAAGTCCAATTAATAGTAATACTCCATAACTATTGGCATATCCAATATTTCCAAAAACTCTAATGCCTTGATATAAACCATGATAACAGATATAAAATATACATATAGCAGACATTGATAAAAGAATATACTTTAATATTTCATCTTTATTTTTCTCGATAAAAACATAGCTATATATTAAGTAGTATATAGCCATAGTTAAATATAAAAAGCTTCCTGAAATACTTTCAATATAAGGTGAAACAATTATTTGAGATATAAATATTGAAAGCCACATTATTATTAAAATTAAAAAGTACTTGCTCTCTTTAATTTTACTTTTATTTTTTATAATGAAAATGCTCCCCATTAAAAACAAAATTAAAGAGCCTAAGTTTTCTTTAAAAACTGAAGTTAGTACTATAAAAGGTAGTATTCCTATTATTATTTCAAACATAATTTGTCTCCTTATTTTAAAAATCCATGCAATAGATTTTTCTAAAGCATGGATTTATAATTATTCTACTTTAAATTAAGCATGTTTTCTTTTTCTAAAGAACATAGCTCCACCAATAGCTAACATTCCTACTGCTAAAACTAATATTGTAGTATTGGATACTCTTGCTCCTGTTTCAGGTAATTGCCCCTTTCCAGCTCCAGTTTTATTATCTGTAGAAGGTTTGCTTCCATTAGCTCCTTCATTTGCTGGAATTTCTTCATTATCTGTTTCTATCTTTTCTGCTATTACATATTTAGAGAAATGTGAAGTTTTAAAAGTTACTTCATTTCCATTAACTGAAGTTTCCATTTCTTCAAAAGCTTTAGTTGAATCATTATAATAGTAAACTACTATCTTATCTCTATTAAACCCTTCAAAGTCTTTATCAGTTAAATTAAGCTTGATTTCAACTAATCCCTCTTTAAAGTTATGGATATTTGTTGTTCCATCTTCTTTATTAATGATTAAGTTAAAATCAAATACCTTATTAACTCCTTTGATATTTTTAACTATATCTGAATTCTCTATAATATCTAACTTAATAGTAACATCCTTAGCCCCTTCTAAAAGACTCTTATCTATTGTTGATAATGGTAAATTAATTTCAACTCCATTATCTGTTGTTATATTTAATGATCCATTACCATTTTTAATAGCTTCTATGTCTTTAACAACTACTTCTATGTTCTTTGTTCTTTCTGTAGTTTTAACAGGTATTTCATTTTTCTCATTTGGATTAATTTTAGGTACTTCTGTAACTACTTTATCTTCTGAAGGTTTTGTACCACCATTATCTCCTGGATTTGTTGGAATAGTTGGATTTTCAGGTTTACTTGGTTCCTGTGGATTTGATGGTTCTTCAGGAACACTTGGAATAGAGTTTTTGTTTTTTTGAAGCATTATAAATCCATTATATTTAATAAATATAACACTATCATCATATGAATAAATTCTATTAGCATATGGTATTGAGCTTAATTGAGTGGTAACATCATATTTAGGTGATAATTCATCATTTTCTATCTTACTTAAATATGCTTTATCATTCAGCTTTTGAATGTACCAAGAGTTACTTGAATTTATATTGTAATACTGAGAATTTTGTGCTAATTCATAGCTCTTAACTTTTTTATATTCTCCATTTTCTAATTTATACTTATCTAAAGAGTTATTTTTAGATATATATATATAATCATTTATATTAGTAGCATTATAAACTCCTTCTCCAGCCTCTCTTTTCACAACTCCTTTAGATGACATTTTTCCATTTTCAACTGTAATAGCATCAAAAGTTGTAAAGCTATTATCTACTTGATCAAATATTAATAATTTTTCATTACTATTATTATAAAAACCTAAAATTTCTTTATAATTCTCATATGGACTTATATATATGTAATCTTCAGATAGAACTCCTTTTAATTCTTTATCAACATTATCTTCTATAGCTCTATAATAAATTTTAAAATCAATTATATCTTTCTTCTTAGATATATAGTTCATATTTATAGTTACTTGATTTTTATCATCCTTATATACTTGGCTATTGTATGGAAATACCCCATTAACTTTTTCCATATTATCGATACTGATATTTAAATTGGTTTTTTCATTAATTCTATCTAAGTATTTTTTTATTGCTTCTTTATTTATAATTTGACTGTTTTGATTTTCTATATTATTTACTGATTCTTGTTCCCAATCTGATCCACTAAATTCTCTTAACTTACCAGTATTAAAATCATATTCTAAATAAATATTATCTTGGTCAAAATAGTCCATTGATATTTTCATTTTAGCTACATCTGTAATATTACTTTCATTATACATTTGAATAGTATAATAATTAGAAACTTCTTTTAAAACCGTTTCTTTACCATGCTCAATCAGTGAAATAATCAACTTCCTTCCATCAATGGTTTGTTCTTCATATGAAATTATGAACTTGTCATTGAACTGTAGCTGTCCTCTTAAATAGTAATCACTTTTAAAAAAAAGCAGAATATTCATTTTCAGTTGCATTAACTACTGTTTCTAAAAGACTTGTTGGCAATATAGACATTACCATAAAGTAAGTTAAAACACTAGCAATAAATAATTTAAATTTTTTCATCTTCCCCTCCATATAATGTATATTTTACATAAACATTATATTATACACATTTTACAAATTCAACCATAAATTTAGCTTATTTTACATATTTTTTCAAATTTTATAAATTAATTTTATTTTCTTTAATAAAAATAATTTATTTCTAAACATTTATATAAAAAAAGCTCTGACTTAAAACAATATACCTATATTGCATTCAACCAGAGCTATAATAAACTTTCACTTTTATTCTTTCATTTTTTAATTCTTTCATTCTTTCATTTAAAAAAACTCCCGTAGGAGTTTTCACCATAATTATGCATTACGCACTTTAAACAATGCATAATGCATAATTGATAATGGATAATTTATGAAATAATTCAGACAAGCTAAAGGAATGCATAATGCATAATTGATAATGGATAATTAATGAAATAACTCAGGCAAGCTGAGTTATAAATTTTATAAACTCCGTAAGGAGTTTATTCCTCACTCATTTCATTTTTTGATGCTGATTTTGCTTCAGCAAAGAAGCTCTTCATTCTTTCATTTTTTCATTTCGATTTTGCGAATGCAAAAGTGAAGCTTCATTCTTTCATTCCTTCATTATTTCATAAAAAAAACTCCGTGAGGAGTTTTTACATCAATTATGCATTATGCATTATCAATTATGCATTTACTCTTCGCTTCTCTTGCATTCCACTTAACAAATACTATAAGTGCAAAATTAATTAGTGCTGTAATAAATAAAATTACTCCTATTGATATTCCAGAATCTATAATTTGCCCATATAGTAATTGTCCTGGGGCAACACTTACAGTTGCAACTGCTGTTGAAAATGCTGATACTCTTCCAAGCATTTCACCTGGAACTGATTTTTGTATAAAGGTTAATGTTAATACATTTGATAATGATAGTGATAGCATAATTGCCATTCCACCTATAGCAAATAAAGCTGCTAATGTATAGTTATTTGCTTTAATACTAGTTAAAGTTGACATTAGTGCAACTCCTATTATCATAGGAAAATATGTATAATGAACTTTTTCCATGGAAAACATCTTTGGTTTTATTGTTATCCAAAGTCCACCGAGTATCATTCCTAGTACAGATATTCCTTCTACTATTCCATATATTTCTGAAGATAATCCTAAGAATACATTTATAAAATATGGTGCAACTATTGATAGTATTGGTACTAAGAAAATATTACACATTGCATAAGATGCTATAATTCCTAGTACAATTTTCTTTTCTTTTTTTAGATAAATAAAGCTATGTTTCATATCTATAAAGGAATCTTTTACAAATCCTATAGATAAAACTTTATGATCTTTTTCACCTTCCTTTTTAACTACATCTGGAATTTCTAAGAATAATTCCATTATTGCAGATATTAAGAAGCTTATAGCATTTATTATAACTATTAGTTTAATTCCTACTAATCCATAAAGGACACCTGCAAATATAGGTGCTACAAAGTTTACAACTGATCCTACTTGATTTATTATTCCATTTGCTCTAGTTAGTTTATCTTCTTCTACAACTTGTGGAATTGAAGCTGTAACTGCTGGTCCGTACAATGTATAACAAATTGATAATATAAACATAACTACAGCAACTATTAATTCGTTATCTCTTCCTTGTAATAGTATAAAAGCATAAGCTCCTATTAATACTGAACAAAATAAATCTAAGTACACCATTATCTTTTTTCTATTTACCTTGTCTGAAAGCATTCCAGCAATTGGTGCAAATAAGATATAAGGTATAGTTGATATTGCTAGTATATTGGCAAAGGTAGCCGCACTACCTGTAAATTCTAATAAATACAAAGACATACTAAATCTTTGAATTGCATTTCCAAATAAGGAGATAATCTGCCCTATGACTATTATTATAAAGTTCTTGTTTTTCATGCACCCTCCCTCAGTAATTCGTATTCCATACATATTGGATATTTGCCATTTTCACTTTTTTGAAGATTAGCATCTATCCCATATATTTCTTTTAAATTCTCTTTATTAATTACATCTAATGGTCTTCCTTCGCAAATTATTTTTCCCTTTTTAAGGCCAATAATATTATCTGCAAATCTACAAGCATTATTAAGCTCATGTAAAACTATAACTACTGTAATATTCTTTTGTTTATTTAATTTTTCAAGTACTTCTAATACTTCTAACTGATATGACATATCTAAGTAAGTAGTTGGCTCATCAAGCATTATTATATCTGTCTCTTGAGCTAAAACCATAGCTATCCAAGCCCTTTGTCTTTGTCCTCCAGATAAGCTTTCAACTTCTCTGCTCGCAAATTCTGAAAGTCCAGTTTCATTTATTGCCCAGTCAATAATTTCTTTGTCATGAGCAGTAAGTCCACCAATCATCTTTTGATGAGGAAATCTTCCATAGGCAACTAATTCTTTTACAGTAAGACCACTTGGACAAACTGGCCCCTGTGGTAGAAAAGCTACTTCTTTTGCTATATTTTTTTCTTTTATCTTCTTTATATTTTTATTATTTATAAATATATCTCCACTTTTAGGTTTATTTATCCTCGCAATAGTCTTAAGTAAAGTTGATTTTCCGCATCCATTAGCTCCAATTATTATACTAATTTCTCCCTTTGGAATCTTTAAATTCATATCTTCAATTATAGTATTATTGTCATAAGCAACACTTAAATTTTTCACACTAATAGCTTCCATAATTATTTCTCCTTCATCATTAAATAAATAAAATATGGTACTCCAAATATTGATACTGTAATTCCTACTGGAATTTCAATTGGAGAAAATAAATTTCTTGAAACTGCATCTGCAAGAAGAATTATTATAACACTTATAATTGCTGAAATCACTATAAAATTCTTATGATAAGGACCTACTAGCTTTCTTGCAATATGAGGTGAGATAAGGCCTAAAAACCCTATATTTCCTGCAAAAGCTGTTGCTGTTCCAGCTAAAATTACTGCAAAGCTCAAGAACTTTTTTCTTTCTTTTTCTAGGTTTAATCCTAAGGATATAGAAAGTTCATCTGAAAGATTTAACACATCTAACTTTTTATGATTTAATAGAACTAATATGAACATTAATGTTACTATTGGAATTATTACCTTTGCATAGCTCCAACCTGATCCCCAAAGACTTCCTGATATCCAAATCAAAACTCTGTTGTAATCTCCAACTCCACCTCTAAAAGTAAAAAATGTTATAAAAGCATTAAGTCCAGCATTTAATCCTATACCTATTAATAGAAGCCTTTTAGGTCTTATCCCTTTTCTGCTCGATAGCATATACAATATAAATGAAGAAATCCCTGCTCCTACAATTGCCATTACAGGTAGCACAAAAATTGAAAGTTGTCCAAGTTCACTATAATAATTAGCAGTTTGATAAGTAATAAATAGTACTGCTGCAACTGCTGCCCCAGCATTTATCCCTATTATTCCTGTGTCTGCTAAATCATTTTTTGTTATAGTTTGAAGTATTGCTCCTGCTGTTGATAATCCAATTGCAACAAAGACTCCAACTAATAATCTTGGAAGTCTAATACTTAATATAGCTGTATTTTGAAGTTTTGTTCCATTTCCAAGAAGAGTTTTTATAACATCTAAAACTGATACTTTATATGTCCCCCAGCATAAAGTAACTGCAAAAGAGATAACTAATAAGACTAATAATATTATTAATGCTATTTTAAATTTCTTTTTTTTCATTATCCCCTCTCCCTTCTTGCAACTGCTATGAAAAATGGTATTCCAATAAGAGCTGTAAATACTCCAATTGGAGTTTCATATGGGTTAAACAGCATTCTTGCTGCAATATCTGCATAAGTTAGTAGAACTGCTCCAAGTAAAAATGAACAAGGTATATTTCTTCTATAATCTTCTCCTAAGATTTTTCTAACTATCTGTGGAACAATAAGTCCAACAAAAGCTATATTTTTCCCAACTGCAACTGCTGCTGCAACCATAGGTATCATAACCATAAGTGTTGTAAATCTTATTTTTTCTGGCTTTTCCCCAAGCCCAATGGCTACATCGTCTCCAAGATTTAATATATTGATTTTAGGTGATAATAATATTGCTATAATAAGTCCTATAATTCCTATAAAAAATACTAGTTTAAAATCTGCCCAGCTAGCACTTCTAAATCCACCTGAAACCCAAAATCCTATCATTTGTGATTGATTTGATAAAAGTCCAATTATTGTTGTTAAAGAAATAAAAAATGTGCTCATAGCTGTTCCTGCTAAAAGTATCTTTGCGATTGAATTATTGTTTGCTTTTTTAGATATAAATCCTAAAACTATAATTCCTGTTATAAGTGCTCCTATAAAAGAAGCTATCATTACATTTTGTGTATTTATTGCAATACCTGCTGCATAAAATATGGCTATTACTAATGTTGCTCCTTGGCTAACACCTAAAATAGATGGTTCAGCTATAGGGTTTCTAGTAACACCCTGAATCATTGCACCTGTTACTCCTAAAATTCCTCCTGTTAATAATACAGAAAGGACTCTGGGAATTCGCACATCTCTAACTAACATAAGCTCTAATGTTTCACTATAATTAAATATGCTATCCCAAATGTCCGAGAAACTAATATGAACTGATCCTAGCCTTACAGCTAGAACCAGTCCTCCTATTAAAAGTAACAAACTACAAATTACAAATATTATTGTACGTTTCTTACTTTGTTCCATTTAACATTTCACCTATTTCATCTACTAATAATTCTCTTCCTATTGAGCTATATCCTTGGTTAAAGTATGGTGATGCTTCTAATATTACCACTTTACCATCTTTAACTGCAGGTATGTTGTTCCATATTGAATTGCTTTCTAATTGTGCTAAATCTTCAGCAGTTGCTATTGCAAATATATAATCTGCTTTTATTGATGCTAAACCTTCATAAGTTACTACTGGAAGGCTAATATCACTTTGTTCTGGCATTCCTTCTGGTTTTGCAAGTCCCATATCTTCATATAAAACACTACCAAATCCTGCTCCATCAAATACGAAGAATTGACCACCGCTTGCTAAGAATGAAAGATATGTAGTATCTTCGCCATATTCTGATTTAATCTTATCTCCAGCTTCTTTTGCCTTTGCTTCATAATCTGCTAACCACTTATTAGCTGCATCTTCTTTTCCAAATACTTTTCCAACTGCTTTAACATCTTCTTTCCAATTTAATGCTTCTAATTGAATCATAACTGTTGGAGCAATTTCACTTAATTGATCATACATCTTTTCTTGAACTGTTGATATAACTATTAAGTCTGGATTTAAGTTCATAACTGCTTCTATATCCATAGTATCTTGCATGCTATAACCTAATATCTCTGCTCCTTCTAATGTTTTTTCTAAGTATGAAGGGAACTTAGTATAATCATAAGCATCACTATTTGCAGTTCCTATAACTTTATATCCTAAAATTGATAAAATATCACTATTACCACTTAAATCTACTATTCTTTGAGGTTCTGCTGGTATCTCCACTTCTCCCCTAACGTCTGTAACTGTTACTGTCTTTTCTGAAGTTTTATCATTACTTGTACCACCATTAATCCCACATCCTACTAGCATTACTGCAGTCATGCATGAAACTACTAAGGTTTTTAATAAATTTTTTTTCATATTATACCTCCATTAAACTTTTTGACTATTTTTCCACATTTCTGTTATCCGTAATGAATTGTATATGATATTCATTCTCATTACAACACTTGCACCTAATTTAATAATTTTATCATCTATTAGGATAAAATTGTGATATAATCTTTATATACTTTAGGAATAAACGAACTTAATGGATATACTTTATTATCTAATATTATTATTCCCGTACATAAATTAAAAATGTAAAAACAGTAGTGAGAAATTATGGATAGATTTTTTATATTTAGAAATTAATTTTTTAAAAGTGAGGATAAACTATGACTTGTAATACAACAAAAGAATTTCAAAACAAGGTATTAGAGAAAATTACATTTTCTTCTTTTCCTATGAAAAATTACACTATATATAAAAATGAACATAGACCAGATCTCGGTTATCTTATTAAATATTCTAGAGAGGGTTATTATGACTTTGGTATTGGAGACTATACAATTCCTGAAGATTTTTCTCTTTCTTTTGAACATAAAGAACAAATGCTTCGTTTTGGAACTGTTTATATGGGTGAAACTAAATTTAAAATAGAAAATAATCCCATTTCTTCATTTACTCCCTCTTCATTCTTTATTGTAGAAAAAGGGCTAAAAGGTAGACAATCATGGAAGAAAGGTCAACATTTTCATGGTGTAGAAATAACAATTTATAAGAAATACTTTGATGAGGTAATTAGTCCAAACTTTGGAGATGCAATAGATTTTAATAATTTCATTCAAAATTATACTTATCGTTATTTACCTCTTGAAATAGCTACAATTATTCAAAATTTAAGAAGCTTAGCCCAAGTTAATAATCTAACTCCTTTATATCTAGAAAGTAAAATTCTAGAATCAATCGATTTACTTTCTAAAGAGATATGTTCATCACCAGAAAATGCTTTTACAAATCAATTAAATTATGGTGAAGTAAAAATCGGAAATAACAGATTTATTAAGTTAACAGCTTCTGATGCTAATGCAATTCAAAAGGCTTATGATATTTTAACTAAGGAAGCTTGTAATCCTCCTACTATTAAAAGTTTAAGTAAAAGGGTTTTTCTTAATGAACAAAAATTAAAGGCAGGATTTTCTGCAAAGTATCATATGTCTATTAGTCAGTACACGACATCTATTCGAATGGCAATGGCAGAAAATTTATTATCCACGACAGAGTTAAGTATTGACGAGATATCTAAGATGGTTGGCTACAATTATAGTGGAAACTTTGTAAAGATGTTTAAGAAGGTTCATGGAAAAACACCACTAGCCTTTAGAAAATGTAAAAATGCACTGTAAATGTAAAATTAAAAATGTAGAATTATTGATATAATTCCTCATTCTTCTGAATTTCTTAAATATATTTGTTTGCTTGTTTAATTAATTTTTATTTATGTATATAATATTATAAAGAAGTATTGTTTTCTATAATTATAGGAGGTGAGTTTTTGCTTACTAATGTTGAATTTAATTTAGATAAAAAAATAGTAGAAGAAATCTATGAAATAGCATGTAAATATAATGGTATTCATAAAATTCTTTTGTTTGGTTCTAGGGCCCGTATGGATAATTCACCTAAAAGTGATATAGATTTAGCAATATATATTGATGATACTTCATCTAACTTATCAGATTTTATATATGAAATAGAAAATAATACAAGTACATTACTAGAATTTGATTTTACTAATATTAATGAAGTACACGATACTTTTTTTATAGAACAAGTTGAAAGAGAGGGAATCCCTATATATGAGAAATGTTGAATTTAAATATATGAATTTAAAAAAAGCATATATTAAACTTAAAGAAGTTAGTGATTTATACGATGGAAATAACGATATAATTAGAGATTCTTTAATTCAAAGATTTGAGTTTACTTATGAGCTAACTCATAAGACGCTAAAAGAATTTATGAAATATTTAGGTGTTACATTAGAAAACTCTTTTCCAAGAACAATATTTAAAAAAGCATATGTAAATAATTTGATTTCTGACGATAAGGTTTGGATTAATCTTTTAGAAGACAGAAACTCAACCTCTCATATTTATAATGAAAATATAGCTCAAGAAATTGCAGATAGAGTAAAAAATCAATATGTTCATGCTATTAATGAACTAATAGATAATTTAGAAAAATTATTATAATAAAGGTGCTGTAATAACAACACCTTTATTTAATCTACCAAAATTAATAACAACAATTTCTTAAAACAGATTTATAGTCACTTTAACATCTCCAGATTGTAATTTAACTCTTGTATCATTTTCTTCTATAGTAAATTCTGCTCCTTCAATGTCCTTAATATTTGATATATCTTTTAATACTAACTCCCACTCTTCATCTGTTCCATGAGATTCAATTGATATATTATTTTGAAGCTTTAATACTTCTACTGAAAGTGCTTCATTATTATTTAAGTCTAAAACCTTTGTGCTTGCTTTAATATTATCCTTTAATTTATATGCTATTATTGTAACATTTTCTCTATAATTATAATCTGGGATACTATCTTCTTTTCCTATTGCAATTAAACTATTTTCTTTAACCATCATTGGTATGCTTAAATAATCATGATTTTCCTTAATCCATCTTCCGCCTTCATAAACTTTTCCACTAATGAAGTTAATCCAAGTACCATTTGGTAAATAGTATTTAGCCTCTCCCCTATCATTTAATATAGGTGCTACTAATATACTATCTCCAAGCATATATTGTTTATCTAAATATGAACAAGCTTCATCATCTTCATATTCTAATACCATCGATCTCATAACAGGTAGTCCTGTATTATGAGTTATATTTGCCATATTATATAAATAAGGCATAATACTACACTTTAATTTTGTGAAGAACCTTACTACGTCACAAGCCTCTTCATCATATAGCCATGGAACTCTGTAAGATTTACTTCCATGTAATCTACTATGAGAAGATAATAATCCAAAGGCAGCCCATCTCTTATATACATCTGCTGTTGATGTACTTTCAAATCCACCTATATCGTGGCTCCAAAATCCAAAGCCAGACATACATAATGATAATCCTCCTCTTAAACTTTGCTCCATAGCTTCATAATCTGCTTCACAATCACCACCCCAATGTACAGGGAACTTTTGCCCACCAACTGTTGCTGATCTTGCAAATAATACAGCGTCATTTTCACCCTTGTATTTCGTAAGAGTTTCAAATACAACTTCATTATATAAATAAGTATAGAAATTATGCATCTTCTTCGTATCTGCCTTATTAAAGTACTCTACATTCTCTGTAGGAATACGCTCAGCAAAGTCTGTTTTAAAGCAATCTACTCCCATATCTATTAACTCTTTAAGCTTCTCCGAATACCAATTACATGCATCTGGATTTGTAAAATCAACTAAGGCCATTGCAGGTTGCCACATATCCCATTGCCATACATCTCCATCTGGTTTCTTTAAGAGATATCCCTTTTCCATACCTTCATCAAATAGCTTTGACTCTTGTCCAATATAAGGATTTATCCATACACATATCTTTAATCCCTTTTCTTTTAATCTTGCTAACATTTCCTTTGGATTTGGAAAAACTCTATCATCCCATTCAAAATTACACCAATTAAACTCCTTCATCCAAAAACAATCAAAGTGAAATACTCTAAGTGGAATATCCCTATCTGCCATTCCATCTATAAAACTATTTACAGTTTCCTCATCATAATTTGTTGTAAAGGAAGTTGTAAGCCATAGCCCAAAGGACCACGGTGCTGGTAAAGCAGGTTTTCCAGTAAGACTTGTATAGTTCTTAATAACATCTTTTATTGTTTCACCACTTATTATAAAATAATCTAAACATTCTCCTTCAACACTAAATTGAACCTTATTAACTTTTTCAGATGCAACTTCAAAAGATACCTTTTCTGGATGATTTACAAAAACTCCATATCCTCTATTTGTTACATAAAAGGGAATATTTTTATAGCTTTGCTCTGTACTTGTTCCTCCATCTTCATTCCATATATCTACAGTTTGTCCATTCTTGACAAAGGAAGTGAATCTTTCTCCTAATCCATATACTAGCTCACCAACGCTTAATCTTAATTCTTCTTTAAAATAAACACCATCTTCTTCTATTTTTAAAAAGTCTTTTTCTTCCTTAGTTTTTACATAAGCAAGTCCCTTATTTTCACTACAAGTTAACTTTTTACTACCTCTATAATAAGACATTTCCCACTTTTCTTTATTAAGTATCATTTTAGTTTTTCCTGATTGAAAAGTTATCTCTTTTTCATTTTCATCAATTAATGCTTTTGTATTTTTATCTTCATTTAATTCAAATTTAGGCTCACTTTCTTTTCTTCCTCTAAAATGATAGGCTCTAATTCTAATTATGTCTTCCATTGGTGATGAAATTTTATAAGTTATTACTGCTCCACCTAAGGTGTCTCCCCTTGTATTTATTTTTGTACAAGGTGCATATATTGTTAAAACTCCATCTTCTATCTTAGTGCTATAGGCTTCTTTAGGACTAAAAATCTTTACTCCCTCTTTATCTAACCAGCATCCATTGCTAAATTTCATAAAACTCTCTCCTTTATAAAATATACTTAACCCTTTACTGCTCCTGATGAAACTCCTCCAACTATATATTTTTGACCTAATATAAATACTATTAATACTGGAAGTAAGGTTAATATTATATCTGCACTAACTAAATGCCATGAATTTTCATAAGTACCAAAGAAATTATAAACTGCTAAAGTCATTGGCCATTTTTTAGAGTTATTTAGATAATATAGTGGCATTTGGAAGTCATTCCATACTGCCATGAAATTTAATACAAATAGTGTTGAAATTACAGGCTTTAATAAAGGTAAAATAATTTTTACAAATAATTTTATTGGTCCGCATCCATCTATTACTGCTGCCTCATCTATTTCCCTAGGAATAGTCGATATAAATCCATAGCATAAGAATAAGCTAAGTGGGATATTTATTGCTGCATAAATCAGTATTACTCCAATTCTTGTATTATTAAGACTTAAAGCCTGCATAACCTTCATTAAGGCTACATTATTTATCGGTATAGCTATTCCAGAAATTATGAAATAATAAATTATATTATTAAGCCCTCTTCTATTTCTAGCAATAACAAAAGCTGCCGCTGCTACAACAATTACAATTATTAATACACTTGAAAAAGAATATAAAAGACTGTTAAAAAATGATGATATAAGCTTTCCTTCTTCAATTACTGTTGTATAGTTTTCAAATTGCCATGTAGTTGGCAAGGAAAGTGACATTTTAGTAGATTCACCTTTAGTCTTAAATGAATTAAGAAGCAATACTACTAGAGGTAATAGT
This sequence comes from Clostridium lamae, assembly GCF_033043255.1. NCBI lineage: Bacteria > Bacillati > Bacillota > Clostridia > Eubacteriales > Clostridiaceae > Clostridium > Clostridium lamae. The sequence goes on from NZ_JASCQJ010000007.1 coordinate 70,745, forward strand.
ACGATTAAACTTATGAAAATTGTAGTAATATTTGCTATTAAAGCTTTTGCTATTTTTTTTATTGAGATTTTCATTAAGCTTCAACCTCCTTATTTTCCATAGACTTAATAATAAAGTACACAAGAAGAAGTAATATGAAAAATAAAATGCTAGATAACGTTGTACCCATTGCATAATTTCCTTTTGAAAACTCTTTATAAACTGCTGTATTAATTACTCCTGTTGCATTTCCTGGTCCACCATTTGTTAATGAGTAAATCATATCAAATACTCTAAATCCATATGTTACATTAAGCACAGTAGCATTAATAATAATTGGTTTTATTAATGGAAGTGTTATAGATTTTAATTTTTGCCACCCTGATGCTCCATCAATACTTGCTGCTTCATAATATTCTGGTGAAATTGACATTAAGCCAGCTATTATTACCACCATTATATATCCCATTCCCTTCCAAGTATCAACTGCCATTACTGTAGAAAAAACTATATTCAAATCTGTTAACCAACTTCTTGTAAATACCTCTAAACCCATGGTATCTAAAAAGTTATTTAAAAAACCTGTTGTTGGATGTAATATACTTTTGAAAACAAGACCAACTACTAGGTATGACATTACTTGGGGAGAAAAAATAATCATTCTATGAAGATTTTTAAATTTAATTATTTTTTGTGTTAATAATAGTGCTAGAGCTAAACCTACTACTGTTTTTAGAATTGTTGTAACTGCTGTAAATGAAATAGTGTTCCAAATATATGTTGCGTATTCAGGTTTCCCTTTAAATACTTCTATATAATTTTTTAATCCTACAAAATTAACTTCACTAGAAAAATTATTCCAATCTGTGAAAGAATATAAAATTCCTATGATTCCTGGTAAAAAGCAAAATAGGAAAAATATAATAAGTGCTCCACTTGTAAAATACCACGGATATATCTTTTTTCTATCCATAATACTCCTCCCTCTATTTCATGATTTTTTAATAAAATGAAGGAAATAAAACTTCATTTTACTCCTTCATTTTAATTAACTTTTATTTATTTATAATTTAATTGTTTATTACTTATCCCAATATTCATCTTTTTGTAATTCTGCTTGCTCTGTACGTCTATCCATAATTGTCTTTAAAACTTCTTCAGGAGTAAGAGCACCAGTGTACATAGCTTCTAAATCTTTACCAACTTCCATCCATTGGCTATCTATATATTTAACTCCAACTTGTACTACCATTCCTTTTTCTAAGGAATCAATATATGCTTGGTCTTCTTCTGAATATCTTGATTCAACTTCTGGCCAACATAATTCAGATAAACCAGGTTGTCCTTCTAATCGTTTTTTTAGATTTTCTGGTCTTGCTAAGAATTCAAAGAACTTTAATGCAGCTTCTGTATTCTTACCATTTTTATTTATAAAGTACGCATTACTTGCTGGATTTACTCCAATAGCTTGATTATCGCCCCAAGGCATTACGAAAATTCCTAATTTATCAGTATCAAAATCTGGATAATCTGCTTTAACTTCATTTCTCCATGCTGATTCTGCCATAAACATTGCTGCTTCTTCATTTGCTATAACTCCTTTTGCATTTTCTACTGAGTTACTTAAGAAGTCATCACCATAGAACCCTAAATCAGCAAATTCTTTTAATTGTTTTATAATTGTTAATAGCTCTGGTATTGAATCTAAATCTACTTCATTTGTGTTAAGCTTTTCATAAAGGTCTTCATGTTTTTGTTGGTACATTCCACCTGTCTCAAATAAAGGAAGAACTTGATGCCATCCATTTTGAGTTGCTTCATATATAGGCGTTATACCTGAATCCTTAATTGCTTGGCTTACCTTTTTAAATTCTTCATATGTTGTTGGTACTTCTAAACCTAATTTATTAAATATTTCTTTATTATAAACGTAGAAATACATTTTCTTTCCTGGGAAAGTTATACCATATACTTTATCCTTATATGAAATTGATGGAAGAACATTAGGGTCCATTCTTGAAACCCATTCTTCATTACTTACATCTAAAACATATTTTTCAGGATTTACTCTAGTAACTAAGTTTAATGGGTCTGCATCAGCAGCAAAAATATCTGGAGCTTCTCCTGAATCCAATTTAACTTTTAAGAGATCTCTCCATTGTGCATCTGGTGAAATTTGAAAATCGATTTTAATTCCTGTTTCCTCTTCAAATTCCTTTGCTAAATCTTGAACTATACCTGAAGTAGGAAGTCCTGATTGATGTGAACCAAATGTTAATGTTATTGACTCATTACTTGATGAATCTGTTGGTGTAGATGCACCACCGCATCCAACCATAAGTCCACCTGAAAGTATTCCTGCCATAACAGCAGTAGTAATTTTTCTCATTCTCTTTACCATAGCAATTCCTCCCATTTTATATAATATTCCCCGCATAAACTCTTGCTGTTCACATTTTTATGATATCATTTACATCTATTGTTTTACATGGATAAAATAGAACTTTCGCTTGTACTTTTTTGAACTGTATTTTATAATATCTTCAAAGGTGGTAAATATGAAAAATAGATTTTATTATTCTCAAAAAAGATTTCTATTTATTATTTATAGTTTTTTGGTAATATCTTTAATGTCAATTTTCTTTATTTATTTTTACTCTTCTTATAAAGATAGTATTATAAAAGATGCAAAAGTAAAAATAGAATCTTTAAGTACTTCTGTTAAAAATTCATTAAATGACCAATTAAATAATATGTCTACAATATCTATGAATATTGTTTATTCCAATGCTATAAAAAAGAATTTTACTAGTTTTTCTAGATATTATACTACTGATAATAATTCACCAAATTTTCTTGATTTAAGAGAAAACGTTTTATCTTTATACGATATTATTACTTCAATTATTGGTACCTTTCAATCTGCCACTCAAGTTAATCTTTATACATTAAATGGAATTAGTATTGGTTCTGGTTATTATCAGGGAATAGATGAAATTAATCTAGAGAGCTTATCTTGGTATAAAGAAACAGTTGCCAAAAATGGTTTCAAGCATATATCACAAATCGATCGTCTTCCAAACAGTGAGTATTCACATATAGAATATTCTAAATATCTAACCTTAACTCGTTTATTTTTTAATAATAGTAATGAACCAGAAGGAATTGTAGAGGTAATTCAAGATTATAAAATTATCTTTGGTTTATTATCTGAATTACACCAAAAGAATCCAGATACATCATTTTATATATTTAATGAAAAAAAAGAATTAATCTATCCTTATACAAGTAATATAGATGTAGAAGTTGATTTTATAAAATTACTAGAAAAAAACTCACTTTCACCAGTCTCTGCTAAATTTATAAAGGCTGATGATAATAATGAATACCTTGTATCTTATGAAAAATTAGAACCATATAATTGGACAATAATTATAAGTGAACCAAAAAGCTTTGTATTAGAATCATTGAATTCTTTTCAAATTAGCTTTGTATTTATTATATTGATATCGTTACTATTTACATTAATACTATGCTTTATAATTTCTAGCAGGATTACCTTACCTTTAACCAAGCTAAGTAATGAAACAAAAAATATTACACTATCCAATGTTCTTTCTGACAATGAAATAATAATTCCTCACACTCATTCAAATATTAAGGAAATACATGAATTATATAACTCATTTATAAATATGTACAGAAAACTTAGAGAATCTTCTCATGAAGTTTTATTAGTAAAGTCTGAGGAAACTCGTGCAAAATTGCAGGCTACACAATCAGTAGTAAATCCTCATTTTCTATATAATAGTCTTACTAATATAAGCGTAATGGCTGAAGAAAATATGAATGATGATATTATTAAAATGTGCAACTCTCTTTGTAGTTATTTTAGGTATCTAGCTGATAGTTCTGAAAATATTGTTCCTTTATTTGAAGAAATTTTATTTACTGAGAAATATATAGACTGTATGAAAATAAGGTATGGTGATTCATTTATATATGAGTCAAGTATTGATGAAGATACTAAAAATATTTTAATTCCGAAATTGATACTTCAACCTTTAATCGAAAATGTTTTTAAACATGGATTTAATACCTCTCCACCTTGGCATTTAAGAATAACATCTTGCATTGATAATAAAAGATGGAAAGTTATCATCGAAGATAACGGCGGATGTTTATCTAATAATAAAAAGGACGAGCTTCTATTTAAGTTTGATAATTTAGATAAGAATAAAGAATTAAATTCTCTAAAAATAGGAGGAATGGGGCTAAAAAGTATCTATATAAGATTAAAACTTCTTTACGAAGATGAATGCATTTTTTATATTGATAATTCAACTGAAGGAAAAACAGCTTTCATAATTGGAGGACCAATTTATACGAATAAGGAGGATTTTTATAATGATCATACACAAATATAAATATATTGTGGCTGAAGATGAATATTTAATTAGACAAAATTTAATTAAAAAGATTGAAGCATTATCTATTCCTCTAGAATTAGTTGGTGAAGCAAATAATGGTGACGAAGCTATAAAGTTAGTTAACGAATTGTGTCCATCTATTGTAATTACTGATATAAAAATGCCTGGTTCAGATGGATTATCTCTAATAAAATATATTTATCATAATTATCCTTATATAAAAATTCTAGTTCTTAGTGGATATGATGACTTTAATTATGCTAAAACTGCTTTAAAATATGATGCTAAGGATTTTCTGTTAAAGCCAGTTAAAATAGATGAATTAAACTCTTCACTGCAAAATATCTTAGTTATCCTTGATTCAGAAAATAAGGAAAATGATTATTTTTCAGTTGATCCACATAAGTTAAAGCCAGAAGATTTAGGTGCACTTCTTGAAAAATATATACTAAATAATTATTCATCAATAGATTCAATTTACGATATTTCAGATAAATTTGGTTTTACTAATGAATACTTAATTAAGATATTGAAAAAATTCACTGGTGATACTCCTAATAAATATCTTACAAAGATTAGGATAAATAAAGCAAAACAACTTTTAATAAATAATCCAGAATTAGAAATAAAGAATATCTGTGAACTAGTTGGATATAAAGACGCATCATACTTTAGTAAAGTATTTAAATCAAATGTTGGTGTCTATCCTAGTGATTTTAGAAATCAAAATTCCATTTAAGATAAGACTCTTTATAGTTAACATTTTTCTATATAATATTCTGTTTTAAAATGTTGTTGGTAATTCTATATCTATCATATAACTATCTGTTTTAAAATGTTGTTGGTGTATAACTATATTTAATAAAACATAAACTTATTAAATAATCGTATTATTATTTAACTTAGTTATTTTTAAATTAATATAAATATGACTTTGAAAGGGGAAGAATGTGAATACGAACCCAAAAATAAAGCGTAAACTATTAAAAATTATTTTCATTATATTAATTATTATAGTAATTTTTTTATTAGTCCAGTTTTTTAAACCTACATGGACTCCTAAACTAAAAGGTGAAAATAGTATAAGTGAATTACGTAAAGTTAAAATAAATGAAACCAAATTAGAGATTATGATTAGAGGACATAATAAACAAAATCCAATTGTTTTATTTGTTCATGGTGGTCCATGTTGTTCTGAAATACCATATGTGAGGAAGTATCAAGATTTATTGGAAAAGGATTTTACTATTGTCCATTATGATCAAAGAGGTAGTGGAAAATCCTATGATTTTAATACTGATTATACAGATGTTTATGCTAGTACTCATGTTAAAGATTTAATTGAACTTACAAAATATCTTAAGGACTATCTAGGACAAGAAGAAGTGATTTTGATTGGACATTCATATGGAACATATATATCAACAATGGCAGTAAATCAAGAGCCTGAATTGTATAAGGCTTATGTTGGAATAGGCCAAGTATCTAATAATGTTGAAAGTGAGTTAGACGGACTTAATAAATCTATAAATGCTGCAAAAGTAGCTGGAAATATGGAAGATGTTAAGGACTTAGAAAGTCTTACAGATGCCATTGAAAAAGGCAATGCTATTACTCCACGTCAATATGTTAGAAAATATGGTTTTGCTGCAAGAAATATTGATGAAAATGAAGATTATCTCAAGGGATTTTGGTTCGGTCCTGAATACAATTGGACTGATGTAATTCGTTATTTTACTTCAATATCTAAATATCAAGATCAATTAACTATGGAAACAGTAAAGTATCCAATAGCTGATATTGTAAAAGAAATTGATATTCCAGTATATTTTGTTATGGGAAAATACGATGCTATGACTTCACCAGAAGTAGCTAAAAAATACTTAACAAGTTTAGGTGGCAAAGGAATAAAAGAAATGGTTATATTTGAAGATTCTGCCCATTATCCACAATTTGAAGAAAAAGATAAATTTTATGAATGGATGTGTAATACGTTTTTAAAACAGTAGCATTTTTACCGAATTAAAAACCATATATCAATAGAAAAAATAGTTTTCAATTATAAAAATACCTATTGTAATATTTTTAGAATAATTTGAAAATTATCAACAATTATTATTAGCTTATCCACCGTTCCAGTTTATAACTCTACTTTTATTGTTGATAATTTCTGAATATTCTAATTAAACTGTTATTAATCATTACTATAGACTTCAAATAGTATATATTATTAAGAGTACACTTATATCTAGAGTGTACTCTTTTTCTTTAATACTCTACATTCCAATCTTTATCTGTAGAATAAACTTTTATATTGCCTCTCCAAGTCTCAAGTAAATCTACATCGTAATCCTTAAGTAATTTATTTAAGCCACTATTTGAATTAGCTGGATTATATATTCTTTTACCTCTTGTTACAACCCCGAATGTAGGTCTTAAAGCATCTATGAATTCTTGGCTAGTTGATGTGTCCATGCCATGATGTGCAATTTTTAATACATCTATAGTCTTATTTGGAAGTAAGCCTAGATTAATCATATCTCGTTCTACCTGCATATGGATATCTGAAGCAAGTATCATATTAAAATCATAGTAGCTAGCAGAAATAACAGCTGAATCATTATTGAAAGAACAATAATCTAATCCTGTTATTGTAGATGGATCTTTATCTAAGTAGTTTTGCTTATATGTTTTATTAGGATGTATAAACTTTAATATATTATTATTATCTATATATGAATTTGATGTTGTGTCATATACTTCTACACCTTTCTCACTAACTAATTTCATGACACTATCATAAAATTGATAACAATAATTCATACAATTTATATTATATCCGTGATTTTCAATACTCTCTGCTCCTTCAAAACCATCATATTTTTTCATTTCAATATCATGGGGATAATAGAATTTATTCACTTTAAAATTTTGTAAAACTTCTATAAGACCCCCTATATGATCTGAATGTGGATGTGTATTTATTACATAATCTATATCTTTAATTCCATCTTCTTCTGCTAAATTTCTTGTATTTAAATATTCAACTACATATCTCCCATTCCAAGCTTCACCACCGTCTATTAATACATCATCTCCATTTGGAAGCTCAATATAAATTGCATCTGAATCTCCTGTGTTTAAAAATTCAACGAATAGATATGGTTTTTTCTCTATTTTTCTTAAATATTTTCCTGAAGAATCAAAGTCATAGGATTCGCCACTTATAACTGATTCTCCTGTAGCCATAATCCCTTCACCATTAAACCAATATTTAATTCCACTTATTGTTCTCCATTCATTAGTTAATCTTCTCCCACTTGCATCAAGATAATACCAATTATTATTTAACTCTCTCCAACCAGTAGCCATTTGCCCACTAGAATCTAGATAATACCATAATCCATCTACATTATTCCATCCTGTCACCATCTTGCCTTCATAATCCATAAGATACCATTTAGAATTAATATAATTCCATCCAGTAGCCATAGCCCCTGAGTTTTTTAAATAATACCATTTATTATTGTAAAATATCCAACCTGTTACCATTTCACCACTACTATTTAAATAATAATTTGTTCCATTATCGTTAACCCATCCCGTCAACATAATTCCATCATTATTCATAAAGTACCATTTATTACTTAAGTACCTCCATCCCCTTGCCATAGCTCCTGATGAATCAAAATAATACCACTTATTATTTATATTTTTCCAGTTTGTTTGCATTGAACCATCTGAATTTAAATAATATTTATTTTTACCATCATCAATGAATCCAACTGCCATACCTCCGTCATTCTGTAGATAATACCATTTATTGCTTAAATATCTCCAACCACTTGCCATAGCTCCTGAGGAATCAAAATAATACCATCTATCATTTATATACTTCCATCCAGTTACCATAGCTCCACTACTTGTTAAATAGTACTGATAATTTCCATCTTTAATCCATCCTGTTTCCATAACAGCTGTTTCGTAGTTTAAAAAATACCAGTTATTTTTTTCATATAGCCATCCTTTTTTTAACTTTCCATTTCCTTCATGATAATACCATTTGTCACTTAATAAATTCCATCCTATACTTGTAAACTTTAGATTCGTAGCAAATGAATTTTTGATATCATTTGTTGTAGCTTCTATTTTTGATATAGTCAGACTTAAAATAACACAACCAAAAATAATTAATTTGCATATTAAATTAACTCCTTTTTTCAAAAAATCAACTCATTTCTATTAAATTTAATGATTCATTACTTTTATATAATTACCATTTTTTAGATATACTAATCTATTTTATTAAAATTCATTATATTCTTTTCTTGAATATTCATGATGTCTCATGCATGCAACTAATGGCATTTCATAACCATCTTCAGTAAAGTTTATTTCAGTAAGGCTTGTTTGTTTTATAAATGGAGGTTCCCATAAAGTATCTATATCCCTATTTTCTAATGCAGCCAAATAAGATTTCAAAGTGATAGTATGAGTTACTATTAGAATTGTTTTTCCCTTTTCTTTTTCTAAGATCTCATTTACAGCTTTAAAAGACCTATTCTTAACATCATAAAAGCTTTCACCTTCCCCAGTTGGAATATATTTAGATGGTATATTCCAAAAATTATAGTAATTTTCTTCACCTAAAGACTTCATCTCTTCTTGATTTAATCCTTCCCAACCACCAATTCTTATTTCTTTTAATCCATCATGAGTTTTTAAAGGAATCTCTCTATGTCCTTTAACAATTTTAGCTGTATTATAAGCTCGTCCTATTGGACTTGAATAAATAACATCAATATGTATATCTTTCATTCTTTCTCTTAACCATTCTGCTTGTTGAATTCCAAGACTAGTTAATTGAGAATCTCCCCATCCTTGCATTATTCCTTTTTCATTCCACTCAGTTTCACCATGTCTTGTTAAGTATAGTTTAGTCATACATCCTCCATTATTTTTTTTACTTTATTTTATACTTGTTTTCTAAAAAATCTGAAAATTATTAACAGATAATATTTAATTATGCACAATTTCAGTTTGTAAATCACTTATTACTATTAATATCCTCTGAATATTTTCACTTTTTTAAATATTGTAATAATGCTTATTATTTTATTATATACTAATCTACTTCACTATTAAATAAAAAAGATTCCTGTTATAGGAATCTTTTACTTTGCCATATCTAATTTAATTTCTTCTTCTTCATTTTCAAAATCAATTATTTTTAAGATTTTCTCTGATCTTTCTTTTGTTGAACCAGTTATAATAGTATATCTAACATTCTCTGCGTCTAAGAAACTTAAGATTGCATTGTCCACTGCTTGAGCTACTTCTTCATCTTGCCATCTTACCCCATCTTTAGCATAACCAAATTCTCTTGGTACAAAGAAGATGTGATCATATTTTGGTAAATCTCTTAATGCTAGTATGTATAAATCCTTTAAGATTTCAATTTCTTTTGTTGTTCTTTTTTTATCTCCAAGCATGAATCTTCCATATATGTAGGGAACAAAAGTTGCATAATCAGTTATTGCATAGTCAAATTCATTTAAGCTTTCTTCAATATGAAGTTGTCCTAAATATATTCCATATTGCTCAGATATACTTTCTATCATTCCCTTATCTCTTAAATAATCAGTGCTATACTCAGTAGCTACTCCAACGTTTAAATCTCTAATTTTCATTTCAACATAAAGTTGTTGTATTAATGTTGTTTTTCCACATCTTGGACCACCTAAAATGGCAATTCTCTTTGGCATAGTAAACCCTCCAAAAAATTCTATCTAAAAAGTATAATATTTTTCAAAACAGATATTTATTATATCAATATTTGTCTATAATTTCAATGTATATTGCAGGCAATATTCATATGTGCTACCGCACAATGCATAATTGATAATGGATAATTGTTGAAATAATTCAGACAAGCTAAAGGAATGCATAATGCATAATTGATAATGCATAATTTATGCAATAACTCATACAAGCTTAGTTATGAAATTTTATAAATTCCCTTGGAATTTATTCATTAATTATTTCATTCTTTCATGCTGATTTTGCTTCAGCAAAGAAGCTCTTCATTCTTTCATTAAAAAAACTCAGAATGAGTTTTCACCTTAATTAAGCATTGTGCATTATGCATTATGCATTACTCTATTAAACCTTCTGCTTTTAAGAATTCTATCGCTACTTCTTTTGGACTTCTCTTATTTTCATCAACTTCGTAATTCATATTTATCATTTTTTCTTCATTTATTACTCCATCTAATAAGCCAATTATCTCTTCAAGTTCTGGATATTCTTCTAACGTTTCTTCTCTAATAAATGTAATTGCATCATATGGTGGGAAGAATTCCTTATCATCTTCTAAGATTACTAAATTAAACTTTTTTATAAGTCCATCTGTTGTAAATGCATTGATAACATCTACTTCTTCACTCATAAGGGCTGTATATCTTAAACTAGATTCCATAGGTTTAACACTTTTAAATTTCATATTATAAGCTTTTTCTAGACCTATTAATCCATCTTCCCTATTTGGAAACTCCATAGTTGGTCCAAGAGTTAATTGATCTGCAACTTTAGCCAGATCAGAAATTGTTTTCAAATTATACTTTTCTGCTATTTCTTGAGTTACACTCATAGAATATGTGTTATTAAAACCTATAGGATTTAATATAGTTACACCATAATTTTCTTCCATTGACTCTTTTACTGTATTATAAATATGTTCTCTATCATTATTTTGATCTGTAATATCTAATATACTTATATAAGCTGTTCCTGAGTATTCTGCATATAAATCTACAGCTCCTGAATAAAGGGCATTAAACGTAACTTGGCTACCTCCTAAGTTCAGCTGTTCTTCTACTTCGTAGTCAGTATGATTTTGAATTAATTGTGAATATATATTACCTAGAATTACTTGCTCTGTGAAATTTTTTGAAGCTATTGTTATCTTCTTATTATTCATAGACATTACTTTTGGAACAATAAGTATAGCTAATAAGGCTATGATTGCTACAGAAGTAATGATTTGATATACTTTCTTTTTTTCCTTAGATATTTTCTTTCCTCTTTTAACTTTAATAGTTCCATCAGCCCTCTTTATTCCATTAGGCATAGCTACACTTTCTATTTTTCCTGTTACCCAGTCAATAAGTAATGCTAATACTGCTGCTGGAATTGCTCCAAATAATATAAGGTTATTATCTACTGTTTGGATTCCTGAGAACACTAAATATCCAAGTCCACCTGCCCCTACAAAGGCTGCAATAGTCATAAGTCCTACTGCTGTTACTGATGATATTCTTATACCTGCCATAATTACAGGCATTGCTAGTGGAATCTTTACTAATCTCAATGTTTGTCCGTTAGTCATCCCTAAACCTTTAGCTGCTTCTAACATATCTGGATTTATATTTGTTATTCCTGTATACGTATTTTTAATAAGCGGTAACATAGAATATACTACTACCATTGTAATAGCTGGAGCTGATCCTATACCTATAAGAGGAATTAGGAATCCTAGTATGGCTAAGCTTGGAATAGCTTGTACTAAATTTGCAAATCCAATAATTACATTAGCTATTTTCTTATTCTTTGTTATAGCAATTCCTAGGGGAACACCTATAGCTACTGCTATTAATACAGCAACTATTGTTAATTGTATATGTTCACCTAAAAGTGATATTACTTCTGTTTTTCTTACTGCTAATTGTTCTAAAAACTTACCCATTAGTTATTACCTCCTATCTCTATATACTGACTACTTAAAACTGAAATTAAACTACTTCTAGTAACAAGCCCTAATAATTTTCCTTCATCATTACATACAGGTAGATATCCTTTATGAGTTTTATTAAATACTTCTAATAACTCTGGTAAACTCTTTGTTCCACAAACCCACTCTGGTTTTCTATTCATAACATCTTCTACTAAAATATTCTTATTCTCTACTCTTTGAATATTTTCTAATGTTACATATCCTAATAATTTTCCTTCTCTATTAATAACAAGTAAACTATCTACTTTCTTTTCTCTCATTATTTGAATTGCTTGAATAAGATTTCTCTTAGGACTTACTGTAATAGGATTAGAAATCATAACATCCTCTGCTCTAATCATTTCAGGTTTTGTCCAAATTTTATTTTTACCAACAAAATCTTCTATGTATTGACCTGCTGGATTCTTTAATATATTTTCTGGGGTATCATATTGAAGAATCTCCCCATCTTTTATTATGCAGATCTTATCTGCTAAGTTTAATGCCTCATCCATATCATGAGTTACGAAAACTATAGTTTTTCTGTAGTCTCTTTGAATATTAAATAATTGTTCTTGGAGCTCTGTTCTGGTAATTGGATCTAAAGCACTAAATGGCTCATCCATTAATATTATTTCTGCATCTGCTGCAAAGGCTCTAGCAACTCCAATTCTTTGCTGTTGTCCTCCACTTAATTCAGCAGGATATCTATCCATATATTTTTCTGGTTCTAGACCTACCATATTTAATAATTCTACTGTTTTGTTATCTATTTCCTCTTCAGATTTCCCCATAAGCTTTGGAATAATCTCTATATTTTCCTTTACTGTCATATGAGGAAATAATCCAGTTTGCTGTATAACATACCCTATACTTCTTCTTAATTGAATTGGATTAAAATCTTTAATATTTTTACCATCTATTAGAATATCTCCATCTGTAGTTTCTATTAATCTATTTATCATTTTAAGTAAAGTCGTTTTTCCACAACCACTAGATCCTATTAAAACCACTAAATCGCCTTTATCAATTTTTAAATTAAAATTTTCTAAAATAATACTATTTTTATAACTTTTTTTTACATTTTTAAATTCTATCATAATAATCCTCCTTTCATATAAACAATATTTCCTATTTTTTCTAAACAACTTAATTATACTATTAAGTTGGCAGGCAGTCAAAATTTTTCGAATTTTCTTTCTATATTTCTATCCTTTCTTTCTATAAATTTTATTAAATCCTATCATTATTAAATATATTTTATACAACAATCATATAAATAGTGTATTCCTTGTTCCGGAAAAACTCCAAATCAACGTAAACTACTATATATCAACTTTAAGATTAAAATAAAGAAATTCCGCCCTAAAGCGGAATTTTAGTAATGCATAATTCATAATTGATAATGCATAATTTATGAGATAACTCAGACAAGCTAAAGGAATGCATAATGCATAATTTATAATGCATAATTGTGGATATAATTCAGCGAGCTGAATTATGAACATTTATAAATTCATATTGAATTTATTGCTTAATTTTTTCATTTCAATTTTGCGAATGCAAAAGAGAAGCTTCATTCCTTCATTATTTCATTTTTATAAAACTCTGTAAGAGTTTTCACAATAATTATGCATTACGCACTTTAAACAATGCATAATGCATAATTTATGATGCATAATTGTTGAAATAATTCAGGCAAACTAAAGGAATGCATAATGCATAATTGATAATGCATAATTTATGAGATAACTCAGACAAGCTGAGTTATGAAATTTTATAAATTCCCTTGGAATTTATTCCTTTATTTTTTCATTCTTTCATGCTGATTTTGCTTCAGCAAAGAAGCTCTTCATTCTTTCATTAAAAAACTCCCATAGGAGTTTTCACCTTAATTATGCATTACGCATTGTGCATTATGCATTAATCTTGTGCATTATGCATTATCCATTAATTCTGTTATGCATTAATCTATTAAGCCTTCTGCTTTTAAGAATTCTATAGCTACTTCTTTTGGACTTCTCTTATTTTCATCCACTTCGTAATTCATTTTTCTCATTTTTTCGTCTGTTATTACTCCGTCTAATATGCCTAGAACTTCTTCTAGTTCTGGATATTCTTCTAATGCTTCTTCTTTAACAAGTGTAACTGCATCATAAGGTGGGAAGAAGTTCTTATCATCTTCTAAGATTACTAAACCAAATTTCTCTATAAGGCCATCTGTAGTAAATGCATCTGTAACATCAGTTTCATCATTTATAAGGGCTGTATATCTTAAACCAGTTTCCATTGCTTTAACTGCTTTGAATTTCATATTATAAGTTTTCTCTAATCCAATTAATCCATCTTCTCTATTTGGAAACTCAATTGTTGGTCCAAGAGTCAACTTGTCAGCTACTTTAGATAGATCTGAAACTGTTTTTAAATTATATTTTTCTGCTGTTTCTTTAGTTACACCCATAGCATATGTGTTGTTAAAACCCATTGGGTTTAGTACTTTTATTCCATAATCTTCAGAAAATCTATCTGATACTATATTAAAGACTTCTTCTTTATTTGAATTTCCATCTGTAATTCCTAATATATTTACATAGGCTGTTCCTAAATAGTCTGCATATAGATCTACTCCACCTGATTTTAGAGATTCAAATGCTACTTGGCTACCACCTAAGTTAAACTCTTCTGCAACTTCATAGTCAGTTTTATCTTGAATTATTTGTGATAATATATTACCTAAAATTAATTGTTCTGTAAAATTCTTTGAGGCAATTGTTATTTTCCTATCATTCATTGACATTACCTTTGGAACAATAATTAGCCCTAATATTGCTATAACTGCTGTAGTCGCTATTCCCTGATACACTTTCTTTCTCTTCTTAGATACTTTATTTCCTCTTTTAACCTTCATAGTTCCATCAGATGCTTTTATTCCACTTGGCATAGTTACATTTTCTATCTTTCCTGCTACCCAATCAATAAACAATGCTAATACTGCAGCTGGAATTGCACCAAATAATATTAAATTATTATCTACTGTCTGAATACCTGAGAATACTAAATATCCGAGTCCACCTGCCCCTACAAAGGCTGCAATAGTCATAAGTCCAACAGCTGTTACTGCTGATATTCTTATACCTGCCATAATTACTGGCATTGCTAGTGGAATCTTTATTAATCTAAGTGTTTGTCCATTAGTCATCCCTAAACCTTTAGCTGCTTCTAACATATCTGGATTTATATTTGTTATTCCTGTATAAGTATTTTTAATAAGTGGTAGCATTGAATATAGTACTACCATTGTGATAGCTGGTGTTGATCCTATTCCAATAATAGGAATTAAGAATCCTAGTATAGCTAAACTTGGAATAGCTTGGACTAAGTTTGCAAATCCAATAACCGTATTGGCAATTTTCTTATTTCTTGTTATCATAATTCCTAGTGGAACACCTATTACTACTGCTACCAAAACAGCTACTATGGTTAATTCTATATGTTCACCTAAAAGTGATATTATTTCTGATTTTCTTACTGCTAATTGTTCTATAAACTTACTCATTAGTTAGTACCTCCTATCTCTATATACTGACTACTTAAAACTGAAATTAAACTACTTCTTGTGACAAGGCCTAATAGTGTACCTTCATCATTGCATACTGGTAAATACCCTTTCTTTAAATTATTAAATACTTCTAATAATTCTGGTAAAGATTTATCTACGCAAACACATATAGGCTCTCTATTCATAATTTCTTCTACTAAAATATTCTTATTTTCTACTCTTTGAATGTTTTCTAAAGTTACATATCCTAGTAATTTATTTTCTCTATTAATTACTAGTAAGCTATCTACTTTCTTTTCTCTCATTATTTGAGCTGCTTGAATAATATTTCTTTTTGGACTTACAGTAATAGGTTTTGAAATCATAACATCTATTGCCTTAATCATTTCAGGTTTTGTCCAAATTTTATTTTTGCCAACAAATTCTTCTACATATTCATTAGCAGGATTCTTTAATATATTTTCTGGTGTATCATATTGAAGTATTTTACCACCCTTTAAAATACACATTTTATCTGCTAGGTTTAATGCTTCATCCATATCATGAGTAACAAAGACTATAGTCTTCTTATATTCCTTTTGAATATTAAATAATTCCTCTTGAAGCTCTGCCCTGGTAATTGGGTCTAAAGCACTAAAAGGTTCGTCCATCAATATTATTTCTGCATCTGTTGCAAAGGCTCTAGCAACTCCAATTCTTTGTTGTTGTCCTCCACTTAATTCAGTAGGATATCTATCAATATATTTTTCTGGTTCTAAACCTACCATATTTAATAATTCTACTGTTTTATTATCTATTTCTTCTTCAGATTTTCCCATAAGCTTTGGAATAATCTCTATATTTTCCTTTACTGTCATATGAGGAAATAGTCCAGTTTGTTGTATAACATACCCTATACTCCTTCTTAATTTAATTGGATCAATAGCCTTAATATTTTTCCCATCTATTAAAATTTCTCCAGATGTAGTTTCTATTAATCTATTTATCATTTTAAGTAAAGTTGTTTTACCACAACCACTAGATCCTATTAGTACCACTAAATTACCTTTATCAATTTTTAAATTAAAGTTATCGAGAATAACATTATTCTTATAACTTTTTTTAACATTTACAAATTCTATCATAAAATTACTCCTTTTATATAAACAATATTTTATATTTTTAGACAACTTATATGCAATATTGAGTTGTCAGTTTTTCCAAAGTTTTTTATACATCTTTTTATTATATACAGTATTAATCTCACCGTTGACAATTATAATGAAAGAATTAAAAAATCAAATAATTAAAAAATCAAATAATTCAGGCAAGCTAAAGGAATGCATAATGCATAATTGATAATGCATAATTTATGAAATAACTCAGACAAGCTGAGTTATGAAATTTTATAAATTCCCTTGGAACTTACTCATTAATTATTTCATTCTTTAATACTGATTTTGCTTCAGCAAAGAAGCTCTTCATTCTTTCATTAAAAAACTCCCATAGGAGTTTTCACCTTAATTATGCATTAAGCACTTTAAACAATGAATAATGCATAATTGTTGAAATAATTCAGGCAAGCTGAATTATAAAAATTATAAATTCCTTAGAATTTATTCCTTTATTTTTTCATTCTTTCATGCTGATTTTGCTTCAGCAAAGAAGCTCTAAGCCATTTCATTTTTTCATTCCGATTTTGCGAATGCAAAAGAGAAGCTTCATTCTTTCATTGATTTTAATAAATTCCGAAGGAATTTACACCTTAATTATGCATTAAGCATTATGCATTATCCATTAATTCTGTTATGCATTAATCTATTAAGCCTTCTGCTTTTAAGAATTCTATAGCTACTTCTTTTGGATCTCTCTTATTTTCATCAACTTCATAATTCATTTTGATCATCTTCTCTTCTGTTATTAATCCATCTAATAATCCTATTACTTCTTCAAGTTCTGGATATTCTTCTAAAACTTCTTCTTTTACCATTGTAACAGCATCATATGGTGGGAAGAACTTCTTATCATCTTCTAAAATTACTAAATCAAATTTCTCTATAAGCCCATCTGTAGTAAATGCATCAGTAACATCAGTTTCTCCACTGTTAAGGGCTGTATATCTTAAACCTGTTTCCATTGGTTTAACTGATTTAAACTTCATATTATAAGCCTTTTCTAATCCAATTAATCCATCTTCTCTATTTGGGAATTGAATTGTTGGTCCAAGAGTTAATTGATTTGATACTTTAGCTAAATCTGAAACTGTTTTTAAATTATATTTTTCTGCTGTTTCTCTAGTAACAGCCATAGCATAGGTATTATTAAAGCCTAAAGTATTTAATGTAGTAATTCCAAATTCCTCTGCAAATTTTTCTTTTACTATATTATAAACTTCTTGTGTATCTGAATTTGGTTCATCAATATTTAGCATAGTTACATAAGCAGTTCCTAGATATTCTACATATAAATCTACTTCTCTTGTTTTAATTGCACTGAAGACAACTTGGCTACCACCTAAATTTAATTGTTCTTCTACTTCATAATCAGTTTTATCTTGAATTAATTGTGATAATATATTTCCTAAAATTAATTGCTCTGTAAAGTTCATTGAAGCAACAGTTATCTTTTTCTTGCCAATTGAAGCTACCTTCGGAACAATAAGAAAAGCTAAACATACTATAACTGCCACAGATGTTATAGCCGTATATACTTTCTTTCTCTTCTTGGACATTTTCTTTCCTCTTTTAACCTTCATAGTTCCATCAGATGCTTTTATTCCATTAGGCATAGCTGCATTTTCTATTCTTCCAGTAATCCAGTCAATAAATAATGCTAATATTGCTGCTGGAATGGCACCAAATAATATTAAGTTATTATCCACGGTTTGAATACCAGAGAATACTAAGTATCCAAGTCCACCTGCTCCTACGAAGGCTGCAATTGTCATAAGTCCTACTGCTGTTACTGATGATATTCTTATACCTGCCATAATTACAGGCATAGCTAGTGGAATTTTTATTAACCTAAGAGTTTGTCTATTAGTCATACCTAATCCCTTAGCTGCTTCTAACATATCTGGATTTATATTTGTTATTCCTGTATAAGTATTTTTAATTAGTGGAAGCATAGAATATAGTACAACCATTGTGATAGCTGGTGTTGAACCTATACCTATAACTGGAATTAAGAATCCTAGTATGGCTAAACTTGGAATAGCTTGTACTAAATTTGCAAATCCAATGACTACATTAGCTATTTTCTTATTTCTTGTTATCATAATTCCTAGGGGAACACCTATAGCTACTGCAATTAATACAGCTACTACTGTTAATTGTATATGTTCAAACAAGAGTGATAATATTTCAGTTTTTCTTCCTGCTAGTTGTTCTAAAAACTTATCCATTAATCATTACCCCCTATCTCTATATACTGACTGCTTAATACTGAAATTAAACTACTTCTAGTAACAAGTCCCAATAATTTTCCGTGATCATCACATACTGGTAAATACCCTTTCTTTAAATTATTAAATACTTCTAATAATTCTGGTAAAGATTTATCTACGCAAACACATATAGGCTCTGTATTCATAATTTCTTCTACTAAAATATTTTTATTTTCTACTCTTTGAATATTTTCTAATGTTACATAACCTAGTAATATTCCTTCTTTGTTTATAACAAGCAGACTATCTACTTTCTTTTCTCTCATTATTTGAATTGCTTGAATAAGATTTCTCTTAGGATTTACTGTAATAGGATTAGAAATCATGACATCCTCAGCTCTAATCATTTCAGGTTTTGTCCATATTTTATTTTTACCAACAAAGTCTTCTACATATTGTCCAGATGGATTCTTTAATATGTTTTCTGGAGTATCATATTGAAGTATTTTCCCATTATTTAAAATACACATTTTATCTGCTAAGTTTAATGCTTCATCCATATCATGAGTAACAAAGACTATAGTCTTCTTATATTCCTTTTGAATATTAAATAATTCCTCTTGAAGCTCTGCCCTGGTAATTGGGTCTAAAGCACTAAAAGGTTCGTCCATCAATATTATTTCTGCATCTGTTGCAAAGGCTCTAGCAACTCCAATTCTTTGTTGTTGTCCTCCACTTAATTCTGTAGGATATCTATCACTATATTTTTCTGGTTCTAAACCTACCATATTTAATAATTCTACTGTTTTCTTATCTATTTCCTCTTCTGATCTTCCCATAAGCTTTGGAATAATCTCTATATTTTCCTTTACTGTCATATGAGGAAATAATCCAGTTTGCTGTATAACATATCCTATACTTCTTCTTAATTTAATTGGATCAACAGCCTTAATATTTTTCCCATCTATTAAAATTTCTCCAGATGTAGTTTCTATTAATCTATTTATCATTTTTAATAAAGTTGTTTTTCCACAACCACTAGACCCTATTAAAACCACTAAATCGCCCTTATCAATTTTTAAATTAAAATTATCTAAAATAGCATTATTATTATAACTTTTTTTAACGTCCTTAAATTCAATCATAATTAACCTCCTTTTCTTTACACATTTTCTCCTTTTTTTGTCAACAACTTTAATTATACTATTAAGTTGTCAGTTAGTCAAAGTTTTTTGAATATTCTTGCTTTATTGTATATTCTTCATGTTCTATTTCTATTTATAAAATCCTCTAAAAATATAGGTATATTTATATAAATATTTTATTAGAAAATGGTAAAAGCTAACTAAAGAATATCTCTAGTTAGCTTATTTCACTAATTATTATTTATATGATTTACTATATATTCACATATTTTATGCGTTATTATCGAATCTTCAATTGATGGATTTGGAGCTTTTCCTTCTTTAACTGAATCTAAGAAATGAGTAATTAAATCTTCAAATCCTCTTTTATAAAGAGTATTATCCCAGCCACCATATGTCGTTTTTGTTTTTCCTTTGTTATTAACCTTATAGAAGTCTGATAAATCTTCTATTACATATTTATTCCCTTGTATCATGTATTCTATATTCTCTTCTGTTATACCTGCAGTTCTATTCATTATACCTATTGCTGTGGTTTTATAACCTTTAAAGGTGACCACTACATTCTTAAGATTATTTCCTTCTTTTAAGAAATTTATATCCATACTCTTAATTTCTTCATCCATTAAAAACCTTAGTGTATCAACAACATGTATAAAATCTTCTACGATAAATCTTCTGATATCTCCCGGTGGATATTCTCTATTTTTCTCCATGAGGATGATATCAGCTTTTCCCTTTTCCTTGAGTTTTCTTACCATAGGACAAAATCTTCTATTAAAACCTACCATAGCAATAAGATTTTTTTCTTTTACAATCTCTTCTATCTCCATGCTTTCCTTAAGATTATAGGTTATAGGCTTATCTATGTAAATATTAACGCCCTTTTCTAATAACCTTTTAGCAATTTCATAGTGTCCATCTGCATGAGTTGAGATTATAGCAGCATCAAAATCTTCTTTAAGTAAATTATCCAATTGATTATAAGCCCTATCTATTTTGTATTTGTTAGATACTTCTTCTAATACCTTTTTGTTTCTAGTTGATATTAAAAGTTCTACATCCTCCATAGCAGATAAAATCGGTAAATATGCCTTTTTAGCGATAGCTCCAAGGCCAATTATAGCGACTTTCATTCCTAACCCCCCTCTGAGCTGCCTACGGCAGCTAATTGATAATGCTTAATGCATAATTCATAATTTATGAAATAATTCAGCAGGCTGAATTATGAAATTTTATAAATTCCGAAGGAATTTATTCCTTAATTACTCATTATCCATTACGCATTATGCATTAAATTTTTTCTAACTCTTTCATTTTTTCATTTCGATTTTGCGTCAGCAAAAGAGAAGCTTCATTCTTTCATTGATTTTAATAAATTCCGAAGGAATTTACACCTTAATTATGCATTACGCATTATGCATTATGCATTATATAAGTCCTAATTTCTTCAGTCCCTTTTGTATTCCTTCGTTAGCCACATCTTCTGTAAAATCATATGAGTGTTCTTTTAATCCTTCATGATGTCCACCCATAGCTATTCCATGCTTAACAACTTGGAACATTTCTATGTCATTTTCACCGTCTCCAAAGGCATAGGCTTTTTCTCTGCTCATCCCAAGTTTTCCTAGTAAATGATCAACTCCGTATCCTTTCGTGTATTTTGATATATATATTTCAAAAGTATGTCCAAATTGATTCTCCATAAATGAGTATCCTTCTTTACTGAATTTATCACAAACTAATCCATATGAATTTTCATCTTTGCCCATAGCTATTATCTTGCTTGTTTTTACAGTTTCTTTATTCCAATCCTCAGTAAAACATTCTATGGATAAATTTGCTCTAGTTACAAGATCTACTACCTTCTCATTATTTATATCTAAGACGTAATTCTTTTCTTGTCCTTCTAAAATATAAACTATATCATTTTCTTCAAGAAACCCTAATAATTCTTTAAGTTTTCTATTATTTATACATTCATTAAACATTACTTCATTTTCTATTTCTGCATAAGCTCCATTTGATGCTATATATCCATTTAAACCCAAGGCTTCTATTTCATCAGTAATTGAACTCTTAGGTCTTCCAGTTGCTAAAATAGTTAAATAACCATTTTCTTTTAATTTATTTATAGAATCTTTTGTTGCTTTCGTTGGTACATGGATACCTTTGGTCCAATCTATTAATGTTCCATCTACATCAAAGAACACTATCCCCTTGTTATTCATTTATAATCCTCCTATAAATCTACCTCTATGTAATTTACATAAATATTTATTATAAGCTTCACTTTCTACTTATATTATCAAAAGCTTATTTACTTATTTATATATTATCATAATAATATAAATATTTCTTACTAATTATTATCTTTTAATTATACTAGGAATAAAAAATGTTTACTTAATTATACTTTTTTCATTAAAAGCTTAAATTTTTCTTGTATTTAAAGTGTATTTTTTACTCTTTCTTAGCTCTTATATCAACCATATAATTATATTAATCATATGAAAATAATATAAAGAAATGTTTAGTGAAAACTATAAGAGGTGAAACTATGAATAAAGAAAATCAGACTTTTAATAACCCCATACTTTCTGGATTTTATCCTGATCCTTCAATCTGTAGAGTTAATGATGATTACTATTTAATTACATCTTCTTTCGCATACTTTCCAGGTATTCCAATATTTCATAGCAAGGATCTTGTTAATTGGAATCAAATAGGACATGTTCTAGATAGATCATCTCAGTTAAAATTAGATGGTGTTGGAATTTCAGGTGGAATATACGCTCCTACCATTAGATATAATGATGGAACATTTTATGTTATATCTACTAACATAGGTAATGGTGGGAATTTCATTGTAACTTCGAAAAATCCAAAAGGTCCTTGGTCTGATCCTTATTGGATTGAAGATACTCCTGGAATTGATCCTTCATTATTTTTTGACGATGATGGCAAGGTTTACTATACAGGGACAGCACAAGCTATTGATTCTGTTGAATTCCATGAAAGTGAAATATATTGTCAGGAAATAGATCTAAAAACTATGAAACTAGTTGGAAAAAGATTCGGTCTTTGGAGAGGTGCATTAAAAAATGCTCGATACCCAGAAGGACCACATTTATATAAAATAAATGGTTATTATTATCTTATTATAGCCGAAGGAGGCACAGAACATTTCCACGCAGTAACAATTGCTAGAAGTAAAAATGTTTTTGGTCCTTATGAAGGCTATGAGGGAAACCCAATTTTAACTCATCGACATCTTGGTAAAAAATATCCTATCTCTAACCCAGGGCATGCTGATTTAATTGAAACTCAAAATGGCGAGTGGTGGATGGTTGCTCTTGCTTCACGTCCCTATGGTGGATATTATAAAAACCTTGGTAGAGAAACTTTTTTAGTTCCTGTTGAATGGGAGGATGGCTGGCCTATTATTAGTCCTGGAACTGGTAGGATAGAACATACTTATACCGCTCCTAATTTACCTTATTATCCAGTAGAAACTCTACCTATTCGTGATGATTTTAATAATAAAACTCTAAACTTTATTTGGAATTCTATTCGTACACCTAAAGATGATTTTTATAGTCTTACAGAAAGACCTGGTTTTTTAAGATTGAAGCTTAGCCCTAAAAAATTAATAGATATCTTAGATTATGATTCTTCTAATCCTTTATATGATCTTAATCAAACACCAAGTTTTATTGGAAGACGTCAACAACATATAAATTTTGAAGCAAGTGTTAAGATGGAATTTAATCCTAGAAACGAATTTGAAGTTGCTGGTCTCGCTTTAGTTCAAAATAATAATTTTCAATATAGACTTGAATATTCACTATTTAAGTCTAAAAAAGTAATACGACTTATAAAAAGCATTTCTAAAAACGAAATAGATAATACCAGGAATAATATAATTGGAAATGTTGAAAGTATCGTGGTAGAAGAAATTTTTGATTCAAATATCATTTACCTTAAGATATGTGCCTTAGGTCAAAACTATAGTTTTTATTATGGTGATTCTATAGATAATATGAAGCTTTTAGTCAATAATATTGATGGGCGTATATTAAGTTCTGATGTAGCTGGTGGATTTGTAGGAGCTTATATAGGTATGTTTGCCACTAGTAATGGGCATCAAAGTAGTAATATAGCTGATTTTGATTGGTTCGATTATAGTTGTCTTTAAATAAATACTTAATAATATAATAAAATCCCCCTATAGATAATAACATTAATTTTTATCTATAGGGGGATTACTATATATTCTTAATTATAAATGAATCAGATTATTTATTCCATAATTCTAATCTTTCTTTAATTAATTGTGTCATTTCTGTATTTAACTTTTCTATGTCATAGCTCTTTAATGTTTCTATAACTTCATCATAAGCTTTATCAAAGTTTTCTGGTGAGCCAAGTATAGCTTGAGTAATTGCTTGTTGAGTGTAATCATCAGCTTTCTTTTGAATTATAGCTATATCGCTATCACTTGGTATATTTAATTGCCATACTTGTCCATGGTTAGAAATTCCTAATTCTTCATCTGATGGGAATAAATCTACCCAAGATTCAGCACCATAAGCTGCTAATGTTTCTTTTTCTGCTTCTGTATAATTTGCTATCTTATTTTCTAATGTATCTGGTGAGTAAGAATCTCCATTTGCATCTAAAGCTCCAACTCCTCTTTGTGGGAATGGATATACATATATTCCAACTCCTGATTTTTTACCAAAGTCAGGATCAGTATTTCTTTGCTCTTGAATTTCAGGTAAGAATTGTCTCTTTCCATCTTCATTAATTTCATAATGAGTTCCTTCAATACCCCAGTTTAATAAAATTTGTGCTTCATCTGAAGCTAACCAATCTAAGAATTCAAATGCTCTTTCTGGATCTTCACAGCTAGATGTAATTGCAACACCCCAACCACCACTAAATCCATAATCTTTTAAACTTTGATCTACATGCTTTTCAGGATCCATTACAACTGGAAGTTTAGCATATGTTGCTTCATCTTTGCCTTCTGCTATTAAGCTTGTTACTGATGCTGAATAATCCCAATCTGCATCTGATAATCCAACTACTTTACCTGCTGCTATCTTAGCTTTATAAGTATCTTCTTTTTGAGTGAAGGATTCTGGGTCTAATAAACCTTGAGCATTCATACCATTTAACCATCTAAAATACTCTCTTGATTCATCAAGTAAGAACTTATAAGTTGCTTCTCCAGTTTCATCGTTTACAGCAAATTGTCCATCATCTGGAATTCCAGCAGTAAGAGTAGCTTTATTACCTACAGTAATTAACCATCTCCAGTCACTAGCCATTAATGATAAACCAATTCTAGCCTCTCCAGATTCTGTTGTAGGACTTTTTGCTAAATAATCTTTTAAAGCCTTTTCATAATCAGCTAAACTTTTTATTTCTGGATATCCAAGTTCTTTTAGAGCTTGATGTTGAATTTGCATTGTACCTGATGGAGCAAATACTTTATTTGAAACACCATAGGTTCCAACTGTATATATTGATGGATCATCACTACTATATCTTAATCTATTTAATTGATCTCCATATAATGCTTTTAAGTTATCTCCACTTTCTTCAATGTAATCATCTAATTTTATAATAGCACCTGCATCTATTAATTTTGCAGTATCACTTTTTGCATAAATTAAATCTGGATATTCTCCTCCAGCTATCATAAGTGGAACAGCTTGGGTATCCCCTGCTACTGGATGTTCAAATTTTAAAGTAACACCTGTTAACTCTGTAATCTTCTTAGCTACTTCATCTGTGAAAGCAAGATCCTCCGTTAAGTCAGCTGAGAAAATTGTAAATGTAATAGGTTCTTTATCTCCTCCTGCTGTAGTTGATCCATTATCTTTTTTACCACATCCAACAAAAACTGATGCAGTCATTATTCCTGCTATAAGTAAAGATAAAATTTTTCTCCTCTTCATTATATTCACCCTCCTAATATTTTACCCTCTACGGGCTATAGAAAATAGAATTCTTATTGTATAGTTTTTATTTTAAATAAGTATCTTATAAGATATAGCTTTGCATAATCATAAATTACCTTTTTATATCTTCATAAGAAGTCTTACTTTAAACCTTATTAATATTTTGTTATTACTAACTCTTTACTGCTCCTAATGTCATTCCTGAAACGAAGTACTTTTGTACAAATGGATATACTAATAAAATTGGAACTGTTGCAACCATTGTTATTGCCATCTTTATTGATTCTGGATTAGATCTTGCTGTATTTTGTAAATTCGGATTATGAATATCTACAGTTGCTGCAGCATTATCCATTATTTTCATAAGCTCATATTGTAATGTTGTTAAACTATCATTTGTTCTTGCATATATATAAGTATCAAACCAGTTATTCCACTGACTAACCGCTATAAATAGTGCTACTGTTGCTATAACTGGTAAACATAATGGGAATACTATCTTTGTAAATACAATCCAATCATTAGCTCCATCTATTGATGCTGACTCATATAAGGCCTCTGGCAGCCCATCCATAAAGGATCTTATAACTATAACATTAAATGCTGAAATCAATCCTGGTAATATATATACTGCAAAATTATTTACTAAACCTAATTGTCTGATTACTAAGTATTCTGGAATTAATCCTCCACCAACATACATTGTTACTATAAACAGTGTAGTTACAAATTTATTAAATACGAAATCTCTTCTACTTAATGTGAAAGCCACCATTGTAGTTGCTAAAACACCAGTGATTGTTCCAATTAAGGTTCTTAAAACTGAATTTACAAAAGCTCTTGGTAATTTAGTACTACCACTAAAAACTTCTTTATAATTCTGCAAAGTAAATTCTCTTGGCCAAATGTGAATTCCACCTCTTACTGTATCTGTTGCATCATTTAAGGAAATAGCTAATACATTTAAAAATGGATATAAGGTAATAACTAGAATAAATAACATTATTAAAATTAATATTATGTCGAAAGCTTCAATTTTCTTTTTTTTCTTTTTTATTTTCATATTAAGTACCTCCTATAAAGCCTTACTATTATTTTAGTAAGCTTCCCTCTCCATCATTAAATTTCTTAGAAAGCTTATTAGCTGCAAATATAAGTACAATTCCTACAACTGACTTAAAGATACCTATTGCTGTACCAAAGGAATATCTAAACATTCCTATACCATAATCTAATGCATACTTATCTATAACTAAAGCCTTACTTGCTACTGTTGGATTGCTAAGTAGCATTTGCTTTTCAAACCCAATATTTAATATATTTCCTATACTCATTATTAATAGAACTAATATTGTACTCTTAATTAATGGTAGGGTAATATGAAACATTCTTCTAAATCTTCCTGCTCCATCAACTTTAGCTGCATCATAAAGCTCTGGATCTATTGCCGTCATAGCTGCTAAGTATATAATGGCATTCCAGCCCATTTCCTTCCAAACATCTGAAACTGTAACTATTCCCCAAAACATATTTTGATTTTGCAAGAATTTAATCGGTTCAGAAATTATATTTAAATTCATTAATATTTCATTTATTATTCCTGATTGAGATAAAATATTAGTTACTAAAGCTGCTGCAACAACCCATGATATAAAGTGAGGTAGATATGAAATAGTTTGTACTACTTTTTTGAACTTTGTATATCTAAGTTCATTTAGAAGTAGTGAAAATACAATTGCAGCCGTTGTTCCAAATACTAATCCTAGAATACTCATTCCTAAAGTATTCTTTAAGGAATCATAAAATAGTGGTTCCTTGAATAAATCTATAAAGTGCTTAAAACCAACCCAATCTTGTTCAAAAAATGACAGCTGAGGTTTATAATTTTGAAAGGCCATAGTCCATCCAAACAAAGGTAGATATTTAAATATAATTACCCAAAGTACAAAAGGAAAGGACATCGCTATTAGCACCCATTGCTTCTTTATATTTTTCCAAGTTAATTTCTTCTTTTTCTTATTAATTTCATTTTCTGTTTTTAGTTCTACATTCTTTACCAGCTGCATCATTTATCCCTCCATTTTCTTAACCTTTACTTCAACTGTTAATACAATATTATTATTATTTACAATTACTTCATACCCATAAAAATGTATATGTTTTCATATAAAAATTAGAGGGAAATGTTAAAATATTAATTATATTTTTACTAGATATATATTCCTCTTATATATATTTTTTAACTCTTAAAACCGCATAATTGCATGATTTCATAACGCTTAGCAAAAATAAACTGCACTAAAAGTACCATAGATTTTTAAAGTTTTACCCATAAAATTTGTTATATTTCTTATGGATAATTTCACTTGATCTTAGATATTTTTAATGCAGTTAATCATTCTTATATTAATTTAAAATTTAAATTGAAATTTTTAATCAAGAATTAGTATAGTTATTAATTTAATTATTATATTTCTCTTTTAAATAATTTTCTGCATCTATTAGTGTGTTTTGTTCTAATATTAATATTAAGTAAGCTAAAGCTATTGGCCCAAATAGTAAGCCAAACAAGGATATTTTTAAGAATTTTATTATAAATAAAGCTATTATTGTAATTGATAAAATGGTAAATGGTAAATAAAATTTCTTAATTGTTAACTTAATTGAAAGTTTAAATACATCCATTGTCTTAGCGTTTATCCTTGCTATAATAGGAAATACATATAAACTTATCGCCAGTGTAAAAATAGCAATTGCAATAAAGATATATGAAATCATGTTAATTTCAGCTTTAAAAAAATGTTCTATATCTAAATAGCTCATTAAAAGCACAATGCTAATTATAGTACTAGCAAAAATCCCTTGTAAGAAGTTTAATTTATAGAAATATAAAAAGTCTTTTCGCGCTTCTGTTTCATTATCTTTAATCAATCTGCCTAAGACTGAAAACATGGTTGAGAGAGCTGGTCCAATTAATATTCCTAAAAATGATAGTATATAGATTGAAAGGTTGCTACCTGAAAAAATAAAATACAGTATAAATGGAGATATTGCTATTAAGAAATATATATTAGTCATGAATATATATGTAAATCTCTTAGTTAAATAATATATCTTATTACTTTTTAAATCACTATTATTACTCATTTAAATCATCTCCTATTTTGTTATTTCTTTCTGTTTCTTATAATTTAGAGGGCTTATACCTACATATTTTTTAAACTTACTATGAAAATAGTCTATATTCTTATATCCAATACGCTCACACACCTCATAAACCTTAAGATTTTCTTCTAATAATAACCTTTTTCCTTCTTCTATCCTTATTTTATCTAAGTAAGTATT
Source organism: Clostridium lamae (assembly GCF_033043255.1). NCBI lineage: Bacteria > Bacillati > Bacillota > Clostridia > Eubacteriales > Clostridiaceae > Clostridium > Clostridium lamae. The sequence continues at coordinate 100,310 of NZ_JASCQJ010000007.1, forward strand.
AAAGGATTCCCCTGTGTAACTTTTAAAAATCTTTCCTAAATAAGCACTATTATAGTTGAATATTTCTGCCAAATTCTCTAGCTTTAGATCTTTATAAAAGTTTTTTTCAACATATTTAACTACTCTTTTAATAGATGAGTTATTAGAGTTTGTACTAATTTCTTTTGATATAGATATTAAGCCTTTAAGTAAAACATCTATTACTCCTCTTAAATTCTCTTCTAAATAAACTTTATCAATTATATTTTCTTCAGTTTTTAGATTTTCTTCCTTAAGCTTATAATCCTTTTTTATTTTATCTTTAAAATCCATAAGAGTTCTTGTTATTGTAACCTTAACTTCTTCTTCTCTAATGCCTTTTGCTCTAATTAATTTTTCAAATAAACTTAGATTTTCCTTTAATCTATCTTTTTGACCGATTTCAGTATATGTAATTACTTTACTAAGAATTTTCTTTTCATCTAAATTTATATCTATACTTTCTTTTTGTACTTGCAAATTAGATGCTATTTCTGAACTATTAAATAAGAATTTATTATTAGTTAAATTTTTTGCATTTCTATAGGACTTATAAATATCTTCAATACTATTAACTTCTTCTCCTAAAGCAATAAAGTTATTTCCCCCTAAATTTCTATCCAAACTTTCCTTTATGTTAGTTAGCAATTTATTAGCATAGTTTACATTTATATTTCTTATTACTAAAGCTAGTCTATCACCCAATTTTATAATATCTATATTATTCTTTTCCTCTATGCTATTTAAAATTATTTCTTCGATTTTAACTATATTATCAAAATTATATTTATTTAAAGAGTTACTAATTAGTGCAACTTGAAAACTTGAAGTATTTAAACTACTTTTTATCTCTTCGTAACCAATTATATCTTTTCTTAACATCAACTGTGAAAATACATATTGTCTTAAAGCTACTTCATTTTTTTCTAGCCTTGATTCACCCTTTTTTTCTTCTTCTATATCTTTTTTTAAATTTAATGCTATATTTAAAAGCTCGCCTTCATCTATTGGTTTCAATAAATAATCCTTAACACCATATCTAATTGCTTTTTGAGCATAATCAAAATTTGAATACCCACTAATAACTATAAATTTACCTTTTATCCCCATTTCTTTAGATTCCTTTATAATATCTAATCCAAGCTTTCCAGGCATTTGAATATCAATTAAAATTATATCTGGTTTTAATTCTAAAATTTTAGAATACCCCTCATCTCCATCACTAGCTTCACCACATATTTCAAACCCATTTACTTGCCAATCTATTATGTGTTTTAATCCCTCTCTTACATAATGTTCATCATCAATTATTAAAACTCTTAACATTAAAATTCTCATCCTTTCCAGTAATAAAACAAAACAAGAAGCTATACTTGTTTCTGTTATATCAAGCTTAAAAATATACTTTACTTAACTGTCTATCTTTTTACTTGGTAATAAGATTATTACTTTTGTCCCAACATCTACAGTACTTAGAATATATAATCCATATTCTTCACCATAAAACAACTTTATTCTTTCGTTAACATTACTAATACCTATACTCCTTTTATTGACATTCTTATATTCGCTCAACTTTTGATTTATATAGTCTAATTTATCCTTATCTATTCCAACACCATTATCTGAAATTTCAACTATTAAATATCCAACTTCATCATAAATAGAAACTTCTATTTTCCCCATCCTTGTACTACTCTCTAATCCATGAATAAAGGCATTTTCTACTATAGGTTGTAATAATAAAGGCAGAATCTCATAATCTTCTATCTTCACTTCAACTTTGAATTCATACTCAACTTTCCCCTTAAACCTTAATCCTTGTATTTCCAAATAACTTTCTATAATATCTAGTTCTGATTCTAAAGTTACTACTTCATTTGTAACTTCTAAATTTCGTCTCATAATTTGCCCTAATTTTTTAACTATGTTAGCAAGCTCTCTATCTCCATTACAAAAAGCTCTCATTCTTATTGTTTCTAAGGTGTTATATAAGAAATGTGGATTTATTTGACTTGCAAGCATCTTAAATTCTGCATCCTTTTGCTTTACTATTAATTTTTTTTGTTCTAGCTCCTTAACATAAACTTCATCTATAAGTTTTGTAATGCTCTCAACCATAGTATAAATATGTTGATAGATATAACTTATTTCATCATTACCTTCTATTTTTTCTTTTATCTTAAAGTTTCCTTTAACCACTTTTGATATTTCAACACTTAAAAGTCCTACTCTATCAGAAAATAATTTTGAAAAATATAATATAATTATTAAAGATAATGTTATTGCAATACTCATTATTGCAATACTTTTCGCTATTGCAACTCTTGATGGCTCCATTATTTGATAAATAGGTATGCTAACTAGAACTTCAAATATATTATTAAAAGACTTATCTATCTTGTACTTATCAGAAATTATATATTTATCACCTAAGTTAACTTCTTCTTTTACATCATTGTAATAATCGACTTCGTCCTCATTATGAACTAATACTGCTGTAGAACCTTCTTCATATTCCTCTGAAGCAACTACTATGCCATCTATTAATATACTTGTTGGATATGGTTGCTCTGAAATTATTGCTCTAAGCTTTGAAGTTTCAAGACTTATTACTAAAGTACCTATATGACCATGTATATCACAAGATATATCCCTAATCAGTGATAAGCTATACTTTTTTGAAATATCATCATAATTGTACTCCCAAGTTATTATCCCTTCATCTTGTCTTGCCTTTTTGTACCAGTCGCTATTTCTTACAGTATCTGTCACTTTAACTATATATGAATTATCAAGTATTGATTGATTCTCTACATATAACCTTATATTAGATATCTGGTTATAGTATTTTAGATAATTATTTAAAATTGGATACTCATTATAAGCTATTATATTACTTACATAATCTTTATATTCTGTTTTCACTATGTTATGAAGCGTCTCATCTTGATAAATCATATCGGAAGTTGAAGTAGCAAGCCTTAAGGTTTCATCTAATCTTTGCTTAATTTGTTTCGAGGTATATCTTGCGTCCTTTTGTGAATTTTCAACTATTATATCATTCATTTCTGTTGTAAAATAAATCCCAACTAGTAAAACTGACACTACAACAATAGCTAAATATACGATTAAAAGTTTTGTTTTTATTTTTGTATTGTTTAAAATGTTCTTTAGTTTATTCATGACTGCTCCTAACTACCAATACTTATACTTTTCTTATATTCATGTGCAGCTTATACGTTTTCAAAACTATATATTCTTATATATACATTATTCTTTATAAATAACTTATATCTTATAAAAAATTATATTATATACACTTTTATTCTAATGTATCTGTATCTTTATGTAAATAGAAGCTATTCTATTATCAGAAAATAAACCTCTAATTTTAATAGTAATTTAAATACAATTAATATAGTATTAAATATTTTTTTTATAATATAAAATTGAATTAATCATATATATTGGAGGGAATGAGATGATTAATTCTAAAACACCTTTTATTCTTTACGGTGGAGATTATAATCCTGATCAATGGCCAAAAGAAATATTAGTTGAAGATATGAAGCTTTTTAAAGATGCAAATATAAATGTTGTAACTTTACCAGTTTTCAGCTGGGCATTATTACAATCTGACGAAGATACTTATAATTTTGAATGGTTAGATGAAGTTTTAGATCTTCTTAAAGAAAACGATATCTATGTTTGTATGGCTACTTCTACTGCTGTTCAACCTAACTGGATGTCAAAGAAATACCCTGAAATATTACCTACAGATTTTCTAGGACGTAAAAGAAAGTTTGGAGGGAGAGCTAACTTCTGCCCAAATAGTGAGAAATATCGTGAGTTTTCTGTAAAACTTGCTACAAAACTTGCTGAAAGATATAAAGATTATCCAAATATAATTGCTTGGCACATAAGTAATGAATATGCTAATTATTGCTACTGTGATCATTGCGAAAATAAATTTAAAGAATGGGTGAAAAATAAATATAAAACTATTGAAGAAGTTAATAAGGCTTGGAATATGAATTTCTGGGGTCATACTCTTTATAGCTTTGATGAAATCGTTGCTCCTTCTGATTTAAGTGAAATGTGGAATGGATATGATAAGCAATGTACTACCTTCCAAGGTATGGCTATAGATTATAATAGATTTATGTCTGACTCTATACTTGAATTGTACTTAGGTGAATATAATGCACTAAAAGCAATAACTCCAGACATAAAAATTACAACTAACTTAATGGGAACTTTCAAGCCTTTAGATTATTTCAAATGGGCAAAACATATGGATATAATTTCTTGGGACAACTATCCTGGTTTAAATGCTGCTCCAAGTGATACTTCCTTCCGCCATGATTTAATGAGAGGACTAAAAAATGGTGAGCCTTTTATGTTAATAGAACAAACACCTAATCAACAAAATTGGCAACCTTATAATAGTTCAAAGAGACCAGGAGTTATGAGACTTTGGAGTTATCAAGCACTTGCTCATGGTGCTGATACAGTTATGTTCTTCCAAATGAGACAATCTATAGGAGCCTGTGAAAAATATCATGGAGCTGTAATTTCTCATACAGGAGATGGAAATACTAGAGTATATAAAGAATGTGCAGACCTTGGTGAAGAGCTTAAGTCTTTAGGCGATACAATAATAGATTCAAAATATGATGCAAACGTTGCTATTATATTTGATTGGGATAACTGGTGGGCAGTAGAATTCTCAAGTGGTCCATCTATTAAACTTAGATATGTTGAGCAAATTGAAAAATACTATAAAGCTTTCCATAATCTAAATGTAGCTGTAGATTTTGTTGAACCAAATGGAGATTTTTCTAAATACTCTATAGTATTAGGTCCAGTTTTATATATGCTTAAAGATTGCGTTGCTAATAATATTAAAAACTATGTTTCAAATGGTGGAACTTTCATAACTACATACTTTAGTGGATATGTAAATGAAACTGATATAGTTCAACTAGGTGGATATCCAGCAGAACTTAGAGACATGCTAGGACTATGGATTGAAGAAATAGATGCTCTTCAACCAAATATGAGTAACTCAATTAATTTTGTATCAGAAGTCGATTCCATGAAGGATAATTATAGCTGTGATATGCTTTGCGATATCATGAATTTAGAAGGGGCTACCCCACTTGCTGTTTATGGCTCCGACTTCTATAAAGATAGACCAGTATTTACTTCTAATAAATATGGAGAAGGATTAGCTTACTATATAGGATCAAATCCTGAACAAGCCTTCTTAAATGATTTTGCTTTAAAATTAGCGAAAGAAAATAATTTATTATCAAGCTTAGAAATTAAAGAAGGTGTAGAAGTTACACAAAGATACAAAGATGGCTATTCATTAACCTTTATTTTAAATCATAATGATAATGAAGTTACTTTAAAATTAGATAATAAGGATTATATAAACTTATTAAATAATGAATCAGTAAAAGAAACATTGATACTATCTCCTAAAGGTGTAGCAATCTTGAAAGAAATGCATAATGCATAATGGATAATGCATAATTTAGGATGAAACTCCTTACGGAGTTTCTACAAATAATTAATGCTAATAACCTTTTTTCATATAGATCCCTTTAAAATAAGAGAAAGCTGAATTACCTCAGCTTTCTTTTTTATGTAAAATTATTATCTATGTAATTAATATTATTATTGCTCAATTACTTATTTAACTATTTTCTTAGTGGTGCACCTACATTGTCTTTATATCCACCTGTTGATATTTTAATTAAATCAACAATCCAACCTATACTAAAATAATTACAAGTAAAAAACTTAACAATGCCACTTCCTATTTTTCCTAAATAAAAATCATGTATTCCCCATATTCCACCAATAGCACAAATTATTAAAGCTTTCTTCTTACTTTTATCACTTGTTATTGTTGTATATCTCATATTATCTCCTTTGTTTCTGTTATTTCAATTATTATTATTTTTCTATATAGCTTGTCTATCATATTTTCTACAACTTGCTTGTCATCCTTATAAGATATTTAATTAAGTTAATCAAGTGTCAAAATATATATTATCACCATTCTTGAACTTAGTGTATGGTATATTTATACACTCATGGTATATACTTCGTCTTAAAATAATATTTAAATCTATTATAATCGGTTATACTAAAATCATTAAATTTATGGAGGTCTTAATATGCTAAAAAAAACACTAAGCTTAATTACTGCTACTGTTTTATCAATATCATTTATGGCATGCAGTACTAGTACACCAAATGAAAGTGGTAGTGGAAATAATAAAACACAAAAAGAAGAAACCAGCGATAGCAAAGGAAAAGTATATGAGATAGATGGAGCCGTCGTAGAGGATTCTGGAATAACTCAAACCATAAAAGAAGTAAGTGTATTTGATAATATGACAGACGCTGTAGAAAGTTATGGGCAAAGTAATTTAGTTATTAATGATCGAAATAAAGATAAAGTAACTGTTGTATTAAAATTCGAAATTACAAATAACAATGATTTTATGATTAATACTTATCCAACACAAGCAACATTTATAACTAATACAGGAGAGCAAGTGGATGCTGATTTATGGGCTAGTGAAAGTTTTGATGGAGATATATATGAAGGTGTAACTAAACAAGGTCATGTATTATTTAATTTAGATAAAACCTCAGTAGATGAACTTACAAGTTTCAAAATGATGTGGAGCACAAATCATGATAACGGAACAAGTGACAATTATGAAGACGATTATCATATGGATAATAAATTAGAAGTAATATTAAAATAATAACAAGTATCCCCAGGGGAAAATCCCCTGGGGATTTTCCCCTGGGGATTAGTTTTTTTCGTATAAATATTCAATGCTTTTTTTTAATCTCTTCATTCCCTCTTGGAGCTTTGATAATGGGCATCCGCAGTTTAATCTCAAATATTTTTCACTGCCATATATCTCACCTTTCATTATTCCAACTCCCCCAATATTTACGAGTGCATCTTGAATTTCATCAGAAGTAAATGGAAGACTTCTACAATCTATCCAAGCTAAATAGGTTCCATCTGGCTTCTTGAATTTTATATCTGTAAAGTTTTCTTTGATGAAATGCTCTAGATAATCCATATTTTTACCTACATATTCAACTAGCTCTTCAATATAGTAATCACATTCATTGTAAGATATCATTGTTGCATACATTCCCATTATACTAACTGAATTTAAGAAATCTTTACTTCTTGTTTGATTAATAAATAAAGAGTTAATTTCTTCATTTGGAATAATCGCATAAGAACATATTAATCCTGGATAATTAAAAGTCTTGCTTCCTGATGAAACTAAGTATATTTCATTATATTTTTCATAATAATTAAGCATTGGGATATGCTTATTTCCATGCATAACTATATCGCTATGAATTTCATCGCTAATTATCTTAACATTATATTTTTTACATAACTCTAAAATTTTCTCTAACTCACTATTCTTCCACACTATTCCTGTTGGATTATGTGGTGAACATAATAATAGTACCTTGCTTGTTTTTATCTTATCTTCAAATTCTTCATAATCAATATAGAATGAGCCATCTTTTTCATGTAATGGAACTCTTACTAATTCTCTATTATTTTGTTCAATAACATTAAAAAATGCATCATACATAGGATTGAAACTCGCTATTTTATCGCCTTCATTAGATAATAATCTTAATAAAAGTGATACTGAATACATAACTGAAGGACTATAAATAACCCACTCTTCATCTACCTCAGTATTAAACCTCCTTTTATAATAATTTGAAACTGCACCTTTAAAATCATGATGATTCCATCTTGAATAACCATATATCTGCTTGTCTAAAACAGTTTTCAGTTTATCATATACTATCTCAGGAACTGTAAAATCTGTATCTGATATAGAAAAAGGAAGTATATTACTTTTATTAAATCTATCTTGAATGTAATCCCATTGGGTGCAATAAGTATTTAAGCGATTATGAACTTGATCAAAATTATGCTTCATATTTACTCCTCCAAAATTATCATTTCTTTAGTGGTTCTATTTAAAGGTACTCCAATTCCATTTGATATTAATACATCATCTTCAATCCTAATTCCTCCTAAACCCTGAATATAAATTCCTGGTTCGCAAGACATAATCATATTATTCTTTAAAATTGTCTGTGAAGTTTGATTTAAAAATGGATATTCTGATCCATCTCCAATCCCTATTCCATGTCCAAGACCATGACTGAATTTTTCTCCATATCCGGCTTCATCTATTATACTTCTTACTATACTGTCAACATAATTGGCCTTTACCCCTTCTTTAATAGCTTCCACACCAGCTTGTTGTGCTTTTTGTACTACATTATAAATTTTAACTATCTCTTTACTAGGTTCACCTATAAAAACCATCCTTGTCATGTCTGATTGATACTTCTTATACTCTATTCCAAAATCAATCATTATTGGCTCATGAGCTTGAACTTTTCTTTCTGTAGGCCTACCATGTGGTAGTGCTGTCCTCGGACCTGAAGTAATTACTGGATTAAAGGATAACTTACTTGCCCCTGCATTTAAGGCATAATAATGTAACCATGCATTTATTTCATTTTCACTTATTCCAACTTTAATATGCTTTAAAAGCTCTGAAAATATATTATCTGTAATATTGCAAGCTTCCTTTATAATTTCAATTTCTAACTGGTCTTTTATAATCCTAACTTCATTAATCTCTTCCTTAACCAATGACACTTCAAAATCATATTTATTGAGTCTTTGATAATCTTCAATAGAATATCCACTTGATTCTATTCCTAATTTACTATATTTCTCTTCTTTAAAAATATTATATATAATATCAAAATGTGATTTATTACTTTGTGCTGGTGTATTCTCAATTATTATGAAATTATGCTCCTCTTCCATTGCTTCTAGTACATATCTTCCATCCATAATTGCATATGCGTTCCCTTTTGTAATTAATAATTGTACTCCACTTCCTTCTAAAGTATCTAAGTATTTTTTAGTTGTCTTAGATTTTATTAAAATGCCATCTATATTTAGCTTTTTAATTAATTCCTTTATATTCTCTATATGCCTTGCCATATTTCCTCCTATGATTAAGGAGCTGTCTAGGCAGCTCCTTAATTAAAAATGTAGAATTATTGATGTAATTCAAAACGAATTACTAAAATGATATATATTTTAGAAATCTAAATCTCCTAACAATGCTAAATCTTCTTCTGAAATTTTAGAATCAGATTTTTTCTCTACAATATTTTGTTTTTCATATAACTTAAAGAATGGATACCAGATAAGTATTGAACCTATCATTTGAAGTGCATTAACAACTATTGTTAACCAATGTCCATTAACTAAGAATCCTTCTAAAAACACTCCAACGTATGGTGGATTAAATATTGGTCTTGCTAATATTCCTAATTTCATTAAGAATGCTGGGAATGTTCCTAAAATTGTTCCCCCTATAACATATGGTAGGAAGAAGGTTGGATTTAATACTATTGGTCCACCAAATAATATTGGTTCATTTATACCAAATAAAGCTGGTACTAATGAAACTTGACCTACTTTCTTAAATGCTTTATTCTTTGAGAATAAGAACCAAAATACTAAACCAAAAGTTACACCTGTTCCAGTGAAGTTTGCAAATGCACTTACCATTCCTCCTGTATAGAAGTGTGGAAGAGCTTGACCCGCTTGCATAGCTTCAATATTCTCTGCTAAGAATTGAGCAGCTATTGGTGCAGTTATTGGTGATAATACTGATGGATGAATTCCAAAGAAGAATAGCATGCATCCAAGGAAAGTAATAAATACAAACATCCATGGATTATCAAGTGATCCTACTAATGGTGCTAAGAATTGTGTTAATACTTCTGGTGGTAATACATCAAAGAATGCTAAACTTAATAGTCTTACAGTAATAAATGTGCCGACAACGATTACAGTTGTAGGAATTAACTCGAATGATCTTGAAACGAAATCTGGAACGCTTTCTGGCATACGAATAGTAAAGTTTTTCTTTTTACACCATCTATATAGCTCAACAGCAACTATCCCCGAAATCATTGCCATAAATAAGCCCTTTGTTCCTAAGTATCTTATATTCATACCACCATCTTCAGTGAAATTAAATACTAATAATAAGAAACCAACTGCTCCTAATACCATAGCTCCTGGTATATATAATTTGTAATGCTCACTTAAGAAATAGGTGATACAAAGACAAACATAAAATCCCATCATTCCAATAGTTAAATAGAATGGTAAGTAAAAATTATCAATATTAGTTAAAATAAATTGCGATACTATATTTGTTTCTCCAAGCATATTTGCTATAGCTTCAGGGATTAAGCATAAGCTTCCTAAAATAAGTATAGGTGTCATTGCAACCATTGACTTCTTAATTGCACTTAAATGAGGTTGTTTGTCCATCTTTTGAGCAAGTGGTGTAAGCCACTTATTCATAAACTTTTCAAATTTATCAAACATTATTATTGCCTCCTATTAAATCTCTGTATTTATATATAAATTAGATTAATTTGTTTAACTATTTTATATTACCTTTTGCAATTTCTGCTTTTTTATGAGCTATCAAAGCCATTTTCAAAGCTGTTGCACCATCCATTTTTCCATAAGTATCTTGATCTATGATAGTATATGGTGTACTTCCAATTATTTCTTTAATATAGTCTATCTTATGAGCTATTTGTGGTCCAACAACAACTACATCACACTTTGATCCCTCATGCTTCAATAAATCTACAGGTACAGCTATAAATTCAAAATCAGCCTCATTTAACTTTTTACTTTCTCTTAAGGTTTTCTTCATGTTATTCATTAACATAGTAGTAGAAAATCCTCCCGCACAACATAATACAATTCTCATCTTCATTTCTCCTCCCTTGATTCAAATACTTCTATTAATACTTCTATTAAATCTCTAGATAGCTGTGAAGACATATAGTGGTCTTGAGCATGTACCATAAGTAAGTTAACCACTGGTTTACTTTCAGCTTCTCCAGATAATTCAGCCTGAATTAATTTTGTTTGAGCATTATGAGCTTCTAAGTCAATATCTCTTGCTTCTTCCATAAGCTCTCTAGCTCCCTTATAATCTCTTTCCTTTACCTTTTTTAAAGCCTGAAAAGCCTTAGCTTTACTTTCTCCTGCTGCTCCTATTATTTGCATTACTTGCATTTCCATTTCACTCATATGCATACCTCCCTATAAATATCTTGCTACATCTTCATATTTGTCTTTATTTAAGGATTTAATAATATTAATAATTAATTTTATTAATCCCTCTACATCTCTTAAATCTGTCATAGAGTAACTTCCATGGCAATATCTTAGAGGTATTCCTAAAACAATAGCTAATTTACCACCATTAACTAAATGAGCACTTCCTGCATCTGTTCCTCCGCCACTGAACATATCACATTGAAAATCTATATTATTTTCAGTAGCTACATCCTTTATAAATTTTAAAAACTTTCTATTTGGAATCATCGTCTTATCATAGTGAACTATCATACATCCTTTAGATATTTTTCTATTATTAGTGTAATTCCTAGTTAAATCTGGAGCACATGCTACATCAATAGCAAATATAACATCTGGATTTACTATATCTGTCGTGCATTTTCCTCCTCTAGTTCCAACTTCCTCAGAACTTGTAAAGCTTAGATATACGTCATTATCGTGTTCTATATCCTTTAACTTTTTATCTATTTCTTTTAAAATATAACATCCTACTCTATCATCTAAAGCTTTAGCCATAAGTACATTTTCATTTATCATTTCACTTTTACTTGAAAAGCAAACCATGTCTCCAATACTTATGCCAGCATCCATAACTTCCTTGGCTGAGCTTAGCCCAATATCTACATAAATATCTTTGACTTTCTTATCATCACCATATGAACAATTCATTAATCCTCTTACTTTACTACCATCTGATTTTGTGATAGTTACTGATTGGAATGACTTTGCTGAGTCCTTTACACCTCCTATTGGCATAAGGTTCAACATTCCAATATCGCTAATATTTTTAATCATAAATCCTACTTCATCCATATGTGCACAAAACATAAGATTTGGTCCATTTCCTTTATGATTAACAATAATGCTTCCTAATCCATCGAATGAAATCTTTCCATTTATATTTTCTATTAAAATATCTCGTATTTCTTGTTCATTTGATGCAATTCCATCTGCATCACATAATTTTTTCAATAATTCAATATCCATAATCCTACCTACATATTTTTATTAAATAATGCTATGAACTCTTTGAAACTTCTCACCTTAATTAAGGATTGTACCATCTCTAGATTATTCATAATTTTAAATAAGTCGTTTGTTATTCCTTTATGGAACTCCAAGTTATCTTTTCTTAGTGATACCATAAATATTATTGAAACTTTTTTCTCTTTATAAAATATTGGTTTTTTTAATATTTTTACTGATATTAAATCTCTATTTCCTTGCATTTCAATAGGATGTGGAATTGCTACTCCATTTAAATATATAGTTGCAGAAAACTCTTCTCTTTTTAATACATATTTTGAATAATCCTCTCCACCAATTCCAGCAAACTCTATCTCCTTAGACATTTTTATTAAACAACTAATATAATCTTCACTTTCATCATCGATTGAGAAGTAATTAGGCTCAAAAAAACGTTTTAAATAATATTCCTTTGTCTTATCAGCAAATGCTTCATTAAACTTTTCAAACATAAGTAATTGCTTAATATTTAAAATATCATAATCATCTAATAATTCTTTGATGTATATTAAAGGCACTTTTAAATTTGTACTTAATTCATTTATAGAAAATACTATATCTGGGCTATAATCCTCTAGCTCTTTCATTTGAAGCATTGAAAAAGTCTCTATATTAGAATTTCCAAAAAGATTACTAATCTTAAGTTTTAATAAATATGCACTACCTCCACCTGATGAACAAACTATAGCGATTCTATTATATTTTCTTAGCTTATAAATAATTTCTTTCTCCATATGAACAGCAAAATGTGTCGCTATAAATCCTATCTCATCACGTAATATTTCAATATTATAATTCTCCTTAAGCATATCTCCAAGTGCTATAGCTACATTAAATATCATAGGATATTTAATTGATAATTCATCAATAATTGGATTAGTATAAGATATCTTAAAGTTTAATCTATTTATTAACGCTGCAATATGAGTTATTAATAAATCTTTGAAATCTTCATCTAAATTAAAGGATGTGTTATTTTCAATATCTATTTTCTTCAAAAAATTACTTATATCTACGTTTAATTTCTCTAAATACATTTTATTTTGATTATTACTTCTTGTTTTACTTTTTATAAGATCATTTAAAGTGTCTATATCATCACCAATTCCAACTTTAAATTTATCTCCTATTATATTTACTAATTTCATATTAGTACAATTATCTATAGGTGTATTTAGCTTCAAATTAATGTAGATAGTAACTTTTAACCATACTATTATTTGATTTAATTCAGTATAGTTAATATTCAGATTCATATTTTTAAGTGTTTCAATCAATGAATCTTGAACATCTTTAAAATCACTTTCAATAAGTTCATCAAAAACTCTTCTAACAATTTCATTATTCTTAATATATAGATCAACTAACAAATTTCTCCGCTCAATTAATGAATTAATTATCTTTATTCCATAATGAGCTTTTCTTTCTATTGTAAGGTTATACTTTTTAAGGTAAATATCTTCTTCTTCTTTATAACTTTTTATTAATGATTTACTTACCTCAAATACCTCTATTAATTTTTCAATTACTATATAGTCCTCATTCAGAGCAATATAAGCAATAATATTTTCGGCACTAATCTTTGGTCTATCTGAAGCTCTCTTTAATACATTAATAAATTTATCAAATTTTTCCTCATTAACTACCTCTAATAAATAGCCTCTTCCCCTTTTTTGTATTAAACGAAACCCTTTATCCGACATAATATTAGTTAGATAAGAAAAATCATTTTGCAATGTTCTCTTTGATAAAGAATATTTATCTATAAAATAATCTATTGATAAATAATCACTAGACTTTATGAGATCATTAATTATATCTAATTCCCTCATCTTCCCCCTCCTAAGTCATCTTAGTCATCTTAGTCATCGTTTTCATAAAACTTATAATTTTCTTATGCTTTTATTGTAATTCATTTATAGTATTTATAAAAGTTTATTAATTTCATAATATAATGCAAAAGTAATATTAATAATCCCCAGGGGATTTTCCCCTGGGGATTATTTCTATTTTATTATCTTTTCTTCACCTACTGATAGCAATAAACTTAATTCCTGCACAGATTCATTATCCTCTAATGTTGTCAAATTTCTTTTATATTTAATATTACATTGTCCTCCAACTGTTGATTTTATCTTCAGCAATATAAGTTTATTATCTTTCCAGCTTATATCTACAATGAAGCCTCCTCTAGCCTTTAAGCCTTTAACTTCTCCAGTTGTCCATTCTTTAGGTATTGATGGTAAGATTTCTATATATCCTGTATGGCTTTGAATTAACATTTCTGCAATTCCTGCTGTTCCTCCGAAGTTCCCATCAATTTGGAATGGTGGATGAACACAAAATAAATTTGGATAAGTTAATTTATTTAATAAGGTTTTTAAATACTTATAAGCTAACTGTGAATCCTTTAATCTTGCATAGAAATTAATTATCCAAGCACAACTCCAACCTGTATGTCCTCCTCCTTGTGATAATCTTCTTGAAAGAGTATTTTTGCAGGCTTCAATTAAATTTTCATTTTTATATTCTGTAATTTCTTTACCTGGATATAATCCGAAAAGGTGAGAAATATGCCTATGTCCTGGCTCCTTTTCCTCGAAGTCTTTATACCATTCTTGAATTCCACCAAACTTATTTCTTTTATACTTTGGTAGCTTTTCTAAAGCACTTTTAACTTCTTCTCTAAATTCTATATCTATATCTAATTCTTCACTTGCTTTAATTACATTATTAAATAAATCTCTTATTATTGATATATCCATAGTTGAAGATTTACTAGGTGCACACTTTCTTCCTTCATCATCTAAGAAATTATTTTCAGGTGAAGTTGATGGGCAAGTATTTAAAACTCCATTCTCATCTTCTATTAACCAACTTAATAAAAATTCAGCTGAGCCTTTTAAAACAGGATAATATTCCTTTAGAAATTCCCTATCTCTAGTAAAATCATAATGCTCATAGATATGTTGACAAAGCCATGGTCCTCCCATTGGCCAATATCCCCATTCACTGCTTCCTAGAACTGGATTTGAATATCTCCAAATATCAGTATTATGATTAGCTGTCCAGCCTTCACAATTAAATTCTTCTTTTGCAGTTCTTTTTCCTACTAAACTAAGATCACGTATCATATTTAGTAATGGCTCATGACATTCTGAAAGATTACAAACTTCAGCTGGCCAATAATTCATTTCTGTATTTATATTTATAGTGTAATTACTACTCCATGGTGGTCTTACTTCTTCATTCCATATTCCTTGTAGGTTTGCCGGCTCACTACCGATTCTAGAAGAACTAATTAAAAGATATCTTCCATAATGGAAATATAGAGTCATTAATCCTAGGTCCTCTTCTCCATTTCTTAGTCTTTCAAGCCTTTCATCAGTTGGAATCTCTTCTTTATTTAAAGCTTGTCCCCCACTCGCATTCTTGCCTTCTATTGATTTAATTGATGGCATAGATACTGCTTGTGCATTATCTATAACAACCTCTTCTCCTAAATTAAATTCTACTCTTGAGAATAATTCAGTGTATTCTTTTAAATGATTATCTAATAGTTCAGAATATGATAATATCCTTGCTTTATTTATAATCATCGCACTTAGTGCTTCTTCATTTCTACCAGCAGAACCTTGTTTTACATTAAATTCTTCAAAATTGGTGCTAGCTGATAAAATTAAAATCACTTCACTTGCATTTCTAACCTTCAAAGTATCTTCATGAACATAGACATTTCCATCTATACTTTTAGCTCTTAATCTTGAACAAAATTTCGTTCCTAATTCACCATTTTTATCATAGATTATGGACTTGTCGTTAGTATAATCAGGTAAAAGGGTAATAGGTGTTATTCCTTTCAACATAAGTCCACATTCTTCATCTTTGTTTGTTTCACTATTTAATAAGCTATTTAGGTTTGCATCAAAGTTAATACTTTTACTCTTAGAAGAACTTATTCTTATCACTAAAACATTGTCTTTTCCAGAAATAAAAGTTTCTCTTAAAATTTCTTCATCTCCTACATTATATTTAACTGTTACTAAGGCTTTATCTAAATCTAGTTTTCTACTGTAATTAAAATATTTGTCATCTTCATAATAAAAATTTAAATATAAATTTCCAAGTGGGGAATAGGACTCCGTATATCCTGATAACATTTTTTTATTGATTAATTCTTGAGCTTCATAATATTTCTCTTCATTTATTAATTGTCTAGCTTCTTCTATATGGTTTTTGCTATTATAATTAGTTTTATCCTTTGGAAATCCTGCCCATAAAGTATCTTCATTTAATGCTATTCTTTCATTAAATACATTTCCTAAAACCATTGCTCCTAAGGTTCCATTTCCAAGAGGAAGCCCGTCAACCCATTTATCTGCTGGTTTTTTGTACCATAGAATCTTACTCATATTTAGAATATATACTCCTTACTTAAATCAATATTTTCTTTTAATAATATTCTATCTGAAGATGAACCAACTAAAATATTAAACCTTCCACTTTCTAAAGTCCAAGAGCTTGCATCTTCATTGTAGAATGCAAAAGCCTTTTTATTTAATTCAATAGTAACTACCTTAGTTTCTTTTGGCTGTAAATGAACTTTTTCAAAGCCCTTTAATTCAATATTAGGTCTCTTTACACTAGCTTCTTCATCATTTACATAAAGCTGAACTATTTCTGATCCTGCTACTTCTCCTATATTAGTTAATTCTAAAGATACTTTAACATTAACATCATGCTCGAATTCATTTACTTCTATCTTTAAATTATCATATTTGAAGTTTGTATAAGATAATCCATGCCCAAAAGCAAATAATGGATTTACATCATAGCTAGCAAAATATCTATATCCTACAAATACATCTTCATCATATCTAACCTTCTCTCCTCCTGGGAATTCTCCAAGATAGTGAGCTGGTGAATCTTCCAATCTTACTGGAACAGTATATGGTAATTTACCTGATGGATTAACATCTCCAAATATAACTTCTGCAAGGGCTAATCCTCCTTCCATTCCATTATAAGAAGTTTGAATAATTGCTTTTGCATCTTGAGCAAAGCTTGACATATCTACTGGTGACCCTGTTGATATAACTACAATAGTATTTTTATTAACCTTTAATAATTCTGCTATAACATCATCTTGCTTATATGGTAGTAACATATTTGTCTTATCATTACCTTCACTATCTATATTTACTAATTGTTCTTCTCCCTTTGAAGATTCCAAAGCATTTTGATATAATTCGAAATCTTCCTTTGTATGTTTCAAGCCTCCAACAAATATTACTGCATCAGAATTCTTAGCTAACTCTATTGCTTCTTTTAAAACTTCTTCTTTTTCTTCTTCCTTATGAGTATAACCTCTTGCATATTTTACTTCTGTATTTCCACCAAGCTTCATTTTTAATCCAAGAAGTGGTGTTATTTCATATAAAGCCTTAATTTCTGCTGATCCACCACCTAATGAATGTCTTATATCTGCATTTTCTCCTATAACTGCAATTGTCTTTAATTCTTTTTCTTTTAATGGAAGTATATTTCCTTCATTCTTTAATAGAATTATTGACTCTCTAGCTATTTCTAAAGCTTTTTGCCTATTTTCATAAGTATTATATGCTCCTTTTTTCCTATCATCAGAAAACATATTTAATCTAAACATAAGTTTTAATATATTTCTTATCTTATCATCTATAACTTCTTCCTTTACTATTCCTTTATCCACCGCGTGTCTCATTGGATTAGCAAAGAAGTATTCATCAAAGTTATAAGTTACTGACATTTCAATATCCATTCCTGCTTCTGCAGCTTCTTTTGTATCATGAACTCCAGACCAATCTGATACAACTACTCCATCAAATCCCCACTCATCTCTTAAAATATCTTGAAGAAGCTTTGGATTATGACCACAGTATTGATCCCATAATTTATTATAAGCAGCCATTATTGCATAAGCATTTCCTTCTTTGACTACCGCTTCAAATGCTGGGAAATATATTTCTCTTAATGCTCTATCACTAACTACAACATCAACATTTAATCTTTCGGTTTCTTGGTTATTTACTGCAAAATGCTTAACACAAACTGCCACATCATTTTCTTGAACACCCTTAACATATGGAACTGCCATTTCCTTTGTTAAATAGGGATCTTCAGACATATATTCAAAGTTTCTTCCGCATAGCGGACTTCTAATTATATTTATTCCAGGGGCTAGTATTATATCCTTCCCTCTACCTCTTGCTTCACTTCCTAATACATATCCTTCTTTATATGCAAGGTCTCTATTCCAAGTTGATGCTAATGCAGTATTACATGGAAGATATGAAACATAATCATCAGAGTAGCCATATGGAACCCAGCTATCATCTGGGAATTCATTTCTTACTCCCATTGGACCATCAGCCATTTTTAATGGTTTTATTCCAAGCCTTTCTACTCCTTCAGTTCTAAAAAGTCCAGCTCCATGTATCATTCCTGTCTTTTCTTCTAATGTTAAGCATTTTATTATTTCTTCTATTTTATTATCAATACTACTTTTCTTCTTCATAAAACTCTTCCCCCTTATAATCTTATAGCCTCAGCAAAACTAAGTTTAACTGAGGCTAGCTTTATATTAATTGTTTTATTTAAGTGTAACTATTATTTTATTTGCATTAGCAGTTAATCTAATTCCAGCTTTATCTAATTTCACTTCAGCTCCTTCTACCTTTTCTATATTAAATTCTCCATTTATTAATATGCTGTAATTATCCTTAGCCTCTACATCAAAAGTAATAGTGTTATTAGATTTTAATGCTTTAGCTTTTAATACAACATCAGTCTTATCATTTAATACTTCTACATATGCTTCTTTATTTTCAACTAAATTAAATACATTTAATGTTACATCTTTTCCAAAATCATAGTTTGGTACATCATCAACTGCTCCAACTGGAATTATGCTATTTTCCTTTACCATCATTGGGATACTTAAATATCCATGGTTTTCTCTAATCCATCTTCCACCTTCATATACTTTTCCAGTTATAAAGTTAGTCCATTTTCCTTCTGGTAAATAATATTCTGCAATTCCTTCTTCATTGAAAATTGGTGCTACTAAAATATTATCACCTAGCATATATTGTCTATCTAGATATCTATAAGTTGGATCATCTTGATTTTCTAATATCATAGATCTCATTACTGGAATACCTTTAATTGATGCATCATAAGATGTTTTATATAAATAAGGCATAATGCTACATTTTAATTTTGTAAAGTATCTAACTACATCACAAGATTCTTCATCATAAAGCCATGGCACTCTATAAGATGTGCTTCCATGTAATCTACTATGTGATGATAGTAATCCAAAGGCTGCCCACCTCTTATATACATCTGGTGTAGATGTACTTTCAAAGCCTCCAATATCATGACTCCAGAAACCAAAGCCTGACATACATAAGGATAATCCGCCTCTTAAGCTTTCTGCCATTGATTCATAATTTGAAGAACAATCTCCACCCCAATGTACTGGGAATTGTTGCCCACCAGCAGTTGCTGATCTCGCAAATAATACTGCTTCATTTTCTCCCTTAACTTCTTTTACTACATCAAATACTACTTTATTGTATATTTGAGTATAATAATTATGCATCTTTTCTGGATCAGATCCATCAAAATACTTACAGTTAGTTGGTATTCTTTCACCAAAGTCTGTCTTGAAGCAATCTACTCCCATATCCATTAATGCTTTTAATTTATCTCCATACCATTTGCATGCATCAGGATTAGTGAAATCTACAATAGCCATTCCTGGTTGCCACATATCATATTGCCATACATCACCATTTTTCTTTTTAATGAAGTATCCATTTTCTTTTCCTTCTGCAAATAATGAAGATTCTTGAGCTATATATGGATTTATCCATACACATATTTTTAATCCCTTTTCTTTTAATCTCTTTATCATTCCTACTGGATCTGGGAAAACTCTATCGTCCCACTCGAAGTTACACCAATTAAAATCCTTCATCCAGAAGCAATCAAAATGGAAAACATGAAGTGGAATATCTCTATTTGCCATTCCATCTACAAATTCATTAACTGTTTTTTCATCATAATTAGTTGTAAAGGAAGTTGTAAGCCATAAGCCAAAAGACCAAGCTGGCGGTAATGCTGGCTTTCCAGTTAAACTAGTATAGTTTTCTAAAACTTCCTTCATATCATTTCCTGTGATTATATAGTAATCTAAACATTCGCCTGGAACACTAAATTGCACCTTTGTAACAAGCTCTGAACCAACTTCAAATGATACTCTTTCTGGATGATTTACAAATACTCCATATCCCTTATTAGTTATATAGAAGGGAATATTCTTATAACTTTGCTCTGTGCTTGTTCCTCCATCTTCATTCCATATATCAATAGATTGTCCATTTTTAACAAATGGAGTAAATCTTTCACCTAAACCGAATACAGCTTCTCCAACAGATAAACTTAATTGATCTCTCATATAAGTTTCTGTACCCTCTTCATCTAAGAACTTAGCTCCCTCTTCTTTTAAGTATGCTGAGCTTCTATTATCACTCTTAGTTAAATACTTATCTCCATTATAAAATTCCATAGAAAAATTATTTTTATCTATTTTTATGTTTAAATCTCCTGATTTCACTGTTATTAATTCTTCAGTTTCTTCTGTGAATATATCTAATTCTTCTTCATTAACATCAAAATGTGGGCCTAAATCTTCTGCTCCCATATAATGATATGCTCTAATTCTAATAATATTTTCAAGTGGTGATGAAATCTTATATGTTATAACAGGTCCTCCAAGTGTTGCCCCTCTATGATTGATTCTATTACATGGAGCATACATAGTTAAAACCTTTTCATTTTTAGCAGTACTATAAACTTCTTGTGGACTAAATCTTTGTATTCCATCTTTATTTAGCCAACAACCATTACTAAATTTCATAACTATTCACATCCTTACTACAGTATTATAAGTTTACATTTTTTATCTCATCATAATTATATCTAAGCCTACTATTTACTTATACCTAGTAAATTCCACCTATTTTATTGTACTTTTTAGTGGTATAAAATATAAATATCATGATACTTGTTCCGTCACTTCACTCCAAGTCACCTCATTATGATATTTATCTTTTTCTATAAGTAAACTCTAAGTCTCTTAATCATCATATTAATTCCCTATAAAATTACAATTATGTTATAATATATATATTGCCTATTATTATAGTACATTGAGGTTATTAATGTGCATATACAATAATCAAATTAAAGTAAAGGATGTATTTATATGAAATACTTATATAATTTTACCGAAGATGAGTATGTATTCTATCTTAAAGATTTAATGAAAAATGATAAAAATTCTATAAATCAAAAATCAATTAAGAAAGTAAAAAAATTTCTAAAGGCAATTATAATCATTTCCATGATATTCCTGTATTTAATTCCAGCTACTAAGATGGTTGGACGAATAGATTTTTTAATCATTTGGGTTATACTCTACACTTTAATATGCTTATTAATGTATTTTATATCTAAGATATTAAATAAGACATTAAAAGGTAAATTCACAAAGTATTCATATGATAATGGATTTAATGTAATTTATAAATTACATCTAAGTGAGAAAGAAAGTAAAAAATTAGTTTTAGATAACTATATTCTTAGCTATTATACA
>NZ_JASCQJ010000008.1:0-120279 GCF_033043255.1 Clostridium lamae
CATCCTTTACTATTAAGATCTATAAAGCAATAATACATCCACTTAATAAATATTGAGTTAAGTTCATTTATTAGATATTTTTCACTATTACAATATATAAGAAACTCCCTACATTTATTATATAGAATTTCCATAATATCTAGTTTATCTTCTCTAAATTTAGATGTTAAATTATCTTCATTTCTCATACAATAATGATAAAAGCTCTTTTCACTAAACACAATACTATTACAATGTTTCATATAGTCTAAGTTAAAAGCTAAGTCTTCACCTAAATCTATGTCTTCATTCATGAAAATATTATTGTCAATAATTATTTCTTTCTTATAAAGTTTATTAACTGGTGAATTAATATAAGTACCATTAAGTCTTTTAATTAAATTTTCCGCTATGTCTTTTTCCCCTCTTGAAATATTATTTTCAAAAGTTTGTATAGATGTATCTATATTATTTTTAGATTCAATATCTAAAAATAATCCCGTCATCACCATATCAGCTTTGTTAGATTCAAGCATATTTACTTCATAGCTAAGCATATCTTTATCAATAAAATCATCTGAATCAATAAATTGTATGTAATCTCCCTTAGCTAAAGTTATTCCTATGTTTCTAGTTTTAGATACTCCATTATTTTTATTATCTATAACCTTTACTCTTCTATCTAATGCTTCATATTTTTTTATAATATCTAAACTCTTATCATTCGATCCATCATTAATTAATATCAACTCAAAATCACTATAAGTTTGATTTAAAATACTATCAATACATCTACCTAAACACTTTTCTGAATTGTAAACAGGCACTATTACACTAATTTTAGCCATAAAAACACCTCTTTTATTATATTAAGATATACCCTAAAATCAACATTCTAACTTTCTAACTTTTTAACTTCCTTAAGTACTATAATTGCACTAACAATGAATATTATAATTATTATAATCCATCTTATAATAAAGTAGTCCAATAATAGATAACTTATAATCCAACTACAAAGAGCCACTCCAACCCCATAAATATTAAATGCAAACGGAAAATCTTGGTGCTTAAACTTATACTTTACAATAATAAAATGTATTGAAAATAGTATTATATATGCAATTAAAGTTGCTATTGCTGCACCATACATTCCAAATTGTTGTATAAAAATATAATTAAATCCAACATTTACAATAGCTGCAGTAACTGTTCCCATGGCAATAAATTTTGTTTGTTTACTGTAAAACTGAAAATTTGCTGGGAAAGTATATAAATACACAAAATAATACCCCATTATTACTATGTAGGTTAAAGGGATTCCACCCCAATAAGCTCTATCCGTAAATAGCTTAATGACTTCAGGAACTCCTAACATAAACATTGTTGTTAATATAGTAAATATAATTATATATGCTCCTGACTTTTTTCTTAATTCATCCTTATCACCTTTTTTTAAAGCTTCGTAATACCAAGGTACCCATGCACCGTTAATAGCAATTTGTATTATATTTAATATTGAACCAATCATATATAATACACCGTAAATACCAACTGTTGATTCATCAGTAAAATTTTCTAGCATTAAGATATCAGCTTGGTTAAGTAACAAATGTGATAAATTATGAAAAATTAAAGGCAATGCTATTGGTAAGCAGAACTTCCAGTATTTTAAGCTAAAGAATACCTTACCTTTAATAATTATTTTTATATATAATACAACACCAATTAATATTGTAGAAATAGCCCAACCTAATATTCTACCTAAATATCTATTACTATCCATCGATAATATTATAGCAATAGACAATACGATATTTAGTATTGTAGAAAAACATGATACAGTTAAGTACATCTTATGATCTCTAGCAAAAGTATAGGTTGATAGAACAAAACTAATTACAAATGAGAAGAAACTTTGTATCAATAATAATATTATCAATTTAATGTCTAATCCCATTAAATTAGATAGACTACCCTTAAATATAAAGCATAATATAAATATTGCAATAAAGCTCACTGTGCCTAAAATTAAAGCACTAGATAAGTATTCAGTATACTCATCATCTTTAAGGTTAGCTTTAGCACTTCCTACTGTCCCTTCAATTCCTAATCCTACAATTATTGCAACTATAGCGCCCCAAGTAGAATATATTGTAACTCTTCCCATTTCGGCCGTAGATAATAACTCTGTAAAAATAGGAACTGTAAAAAAGTTAACACCCTTTAAGAAAAATGAACCTATAGTGTACCAAACTGCTGAATTAATCATACTATTACTTTTAAGCATTTTTTTTATATTCATATATTTATCCTCTCAGTACTTTATCTAGAATTCTTAAAATCTATTTTTCCCAATAATACTCATAGGACCTATCAAAATCTATAATTGCATCTCCATGTCCTACCCTATCTTCTTCCTTAGGTAATGTCATATAATCTCCGTATGCATACCTTAGATAATCATCGTATTTTTCTGGAATAATCACTTCAAAATCTTCAAATTTTACTTTAGTTCCTTTTCCGAAAAACTCTTTCTTGAAAATCATACTGTTATAATTTCCTGATAAAAACTCAATCACTAAATCACAATCCTGTAAATCATATTTTGTTATATTCTTAATCAGTTTATGTTCAATGAACTTCTTAATTTTAGCAGGTATAATTCCATATAAAATTCTAAATATAGTATTTCCTTCAGGCTTTCTATTAGTTAGATATCTTTCATACCTTAAAAATCTATATAATAATATTTCTAACTTTTGAATCAAAGCTTTAAACTTATTATTAGGAATTCCTATTATAGGGAAAATATCCATACAAATTCCATAGTGACACTTTATATGTCTTAAATTGCTTTCCATAGATGTAGTATTATTAATTCTAACTTTATTCCAATTAGTAAAACAATATTCATCAGTTTCTTGACTTTGATAAAAATACTTATCTCCTAATTCTTTTTGCGCTATCACTTCAAATTTTTTATAATTATCCCAAGTCATAGATATATCTATATCGTCATCCCATGGAATAAATCCTCCATGTCTTACAGCTCCTAAAGCAGAACCCCATGTTAAGAAATAATTAATATTATTTTTTTCACATACTTTAACTACATCTTTTAACATCTCTAATTGATATATTTGTAATCTCTTTAAATCTATTTCATTCATATTTCCTCTCCAAACTCAAATATTATTTACTTCTATTTTGTTTATGCACTATTTAACAATTATTAAAAAAGGTTAGTCTTAACTAACCTTTAATCTATTTGAAATTTTTTAAAAAACTTGGAAGTTTTATAAACCCAACTAATGTTCCAACTCCATAACAAATATGAAGAGATAATAATATAAATGGTAAAGCAAACATCTCTATTAAAAACTTATTTTTTACAATTTCAATTAAAGAAATCCCTAAGTTTACAATTGCATATGCTCCACATAATAATGCTAATGGCATAACTACTCCACCTATGCTTGCTAATAAGCTGAAAATAATTAATGCTATCACAAAAGCAAATGGAACTAAATGATAAATAGAAAAACACTTCGGACAAACCCCCATAGTTAATCCTATCCAATATCCATTAAGATATTTTTGTTTACACATCTTACTAAATTCATTTCTAGCATGATGATACGATACTATGTCGGGATTAAAGTAAAACTTATATCCTTTTTCTCTCATTCTATAATGCATTTCATTATCTTCAGTTCTAAATAATTTTTCATTATACATACCAACATTATCAAATACTTCTTTTGAATATGCTGCATGAGCTAAAGTTTTAACATACTTGGTACTTTCACTTCTTCTATAAGCGGCAATTCCACTTCCAAAAAGTGATTTTTCAGCAGTTAATAAAACTCTTTGCCATTTATTATCTTCATCAATTATACTTATTCTATGTCCACCAACTATTTTTTCCCCTTCATTTATATACTTAACATTTTTTTCTATAAAATCTTCAGGTAATGATGAATGTGCATCTACTCTTAGAATAATTTCACCTTTTGCCTCTTTTAATGCTACATTCCATCCACTTGGTAATACCTTTTTAGGATTATCTAATACTTTAATATTCATAAAATCATTAACTGAATTTTTAAAGTTATTCATTATATCCTTTGTATTATCACTTGAAGAACTATCAACTAATATTATTTCAATATTATTATGATTATAGCTCTGCTTTTTTAAATCTTCTAATAATGAAGCGAGCTTATTACCTGCATTATATGCAATGACAATAAAACTAACTAATGTATCTTTTTTCATATTATATACTCCTAAAACACATTCTAACTCAATAATTCCTTTAGATTATTACAAATATACTTAACTTCTTCTTTAGTTAAAATTGTATTAAGTGGCAATGTAATTTCATTCTTATACATATTATAAGCATTAGGATAATTATTAATATCAAATCCTAATTTTTTATATGCCGTTAATAGTGGTAGAGGCTTATAATGAACATTTGCAGAAATACCTCTTTCTCCAAGCTTATTAATTATCATATTTCTATATTCTATATCCTTACCAACTAACCTAACAATATATAAGTGGCCACTTGATTTATTATCATCTTTATAATGCTTAAATGTCTCTAAAGCACTTATTTCAGAAAGCTCTGTATCATATATTCCAATTAATTCTCTTCTATAATTCAACATTTCTTCATATCTATCTAATTGAGCTAATCCAATAGCAGCCATAATATCTGTCATGTTGCACTTATAAGCTGGTTCTAAGATATCATACTCCCAAGAGCCTACTCCACTCTTTTCTAAAGCATCTTTAGTTTGACCATGTAAAGATAATATCATAAACCTTTTATATATTTCTTCATTATCAATCCCATCTATATTTCTCCATGTTACAGCTCCACCTTCTGCTGTAGTCAAGTTCTTTACAGCATGAAAAGAAAATGAAGTAAAATCAGCAACTTCTCCACTTTTTCTTCCATTATAGATTGCACCAAATGAATGTGCAGCATCTGCTATAACAGCTACTCTTCCAATAGATTTTTGTATCTTATTAGATGGATTAAATAAATTCTTCTTCATATTTATAACTTCAAACAACTTATTATAATCACACATCTTACCAAATAAATCTACTGGTATAATTGCTTTTGTTTTATCTGTTATTAAATCTCCTAGTTTTTGATAGTCCATTTCAAATGAATCTTCTGCAGTATCTATTAATACTATCTTAGCTCCCACATGGTTAATTACGCTTGCAGTAGCTGTATATGTATATGCAGTAGTTATTACCTCATCGCCCTCTCCTACTCCTAAAAGCCTTAATGTAAGTTCTAGACATGCAGTAGCAGAGTTCAAACAAACAGCTTTTTCAGTATTGCAATAACTTGCTATCTTTTTTTCAAACTCTTTAGTTTTTGGTCCTGTTGTTACCCAACCTGATTTTAAAACTTCAACTACATTATTAATTTCAGCCTCTGTTATATCAGGTGGTGAAAAAGGAATTTTCATAATACCACTTCCTTAACCTCTTTATTATTAATAATAATCTACTAAATACTTCTATTTAAATCTTACTCATTATAGCATATTAACATAATATAAATCAACCATACTAACGGGATATGGTCTTTTAATATACTCTATATAACAAAAAACCTTTAAATTAGATTTCTAATTTAAAGGTTTTTTATCTCATTTATAAAATTATGCTAAACTACCATCTGATCTAAAATAATATGATTTTCCATCTATATAAATAGTACCAGTTGCCATTGAGCCACCGCCCCAGAAGTAATATTTAGAATTACCTATGGTTTGCCATCCAGTTGCCATTACTCCGTCACTCTTCATATAATACCAATATCCACCAGATTTAACCCAACCAGTTGCCATTGAGCCACCATCCCAGAAATAATACCAATTATTTCCATTTTGGACCCAACCTGTTGCCATAGAGCCACCACCCCAGAAATAGTATTTACCATTTCCTATAGTCTTCCAACCTGTTACCATCACTCCATTGGTATCCATATAATACCATGCATTTCCAGACTTAACCCAACCTATAGCCATTGAGCCGCCGCCCCAGAAATAATACCAATTGCCATTAATATTCTTCCAGCCTGTTGCCATAGTTCCATCATTGTTAAAGAAATAATTATGACCATCTATTTGAACTAAACCAATTGATGGTTCTCCATTACTATTAAAGTAATACCAATTATTATTTTCTTTAACCCAACCTTTTTTAATAACACCATTCTTTTTAGTATTAATAAGCATAATATTAGATGAATTAACATATCCCTTATCAGAAAAACTATAGTTTCCATGATATTTATTACTTGTTCCTCCAGTATTAACTGGAGTATTTCTTTCTGGATTTATTTCATAATTTCCACTATTATTAGAGTTTATTACAACTGACGTTCCTACATAGCCAGCATATTGTGTAAAGTTATCTATAACATTATATAGTAATTGACCACTAGAATTCTTAACTTGCGTTGCTGAAGTAAAAATTCCTAGTTGAAAATTATTATAATCTTTAAGGTTACTTATATTACTTCCTGAAATAAAATAATCAGCTTTAAAAGCAAATTGACTTGCCTTCTCTCCCCAGAAAGGATCAGATGCATATTTCACATTTGCTCCTAATTTCTTATTTCCTAAGTATCCACCATAATAAGCCCAATTCGCTGGATCTGCATAAGCTCTTGAAATTTGATTTTTTGCAAACTCATATATACTATCAGCTACAGTTGCATAGCTATCAGCTGACTGTCCAGGATTTGAATCTACAGCATTGATTCCAAAGATATTATTTTTTTGTTTAGCTATAACAGATGTTCCCCAATATGATTCATTAATTGCTACTCCTAATGCTAACAGTGCATTAACTCCATATCTATTTTGTGCATCAATAAATGCTGAAGCACTATCTGTAAGCTTGGACTCTCCTAGATTTAGTTCTGCTATATAATTAGCAATAAATCTATTTAAATCGCCTGAATTATGCGTAGTTGTACTCCTAAATGGTAGGTAATTATAATAATTATAATAAGGATTATTTGAATTTACTGCATTTGCATAATTTCCGTTCTGTAAATCTGTTATTAATATATCTAAGCCATTTGTTATGTTACTTCCATCATAAAAGTAATTTCCATCATAACTTAGATATCTTACACCCGCCTTTAAATATGAAGGTGCAACCCCTATTTCTAATGTTGTACCAGTTCTACTATTAGACCTTAAATTTGAACTTATAAAATGTTTCAAAATTCCATTTTCAGTGAAATAATAACTTGGATTAGTAACTTGATTAATAGGTACTATAATCATATCATATTCTGAACTACTAACATCTCTGTTAACCCATCCTTGATATCCATTGACTAATATTTTAGCACTTTTACCATTATCTTCAATTATAGGCACATCATCCACAAATCCTTGATTGATATACGTAAATGCTGAACCCGTCAATGAAGATGTTGGATATACATTGGTATTTTTATCAAAATATCCATATACTTGTCCATTTATATGCTTTAATATTCTTCCCATAGATTTATTAGAGGAAACAACTCTTCCATCACTATTTAGTATAACAGGTATGGCTTCATCATCTGAATTAGATGTATTCGTTGATTTTAATGATACTACCGAATAAGAGCTATTTGACCTACTAAGTGCTTGTCCATTATTAGAAACTTCTCCTGCACTTACCTCTTCTACTTTATCAATTGCTTCTTCAATATTTTCAGCTGAATCTACATAAGTATATGTTCCATCACTGTGTGCTAAAGCAATTTCATAATTTGCATCTGTTTTGGGTTGAAGCTCTTCTACGTCATTAAAGCTCTCTTGTTTTAAATTAAACTCTTCTCTTTCATACACTTGAGGCTCAAAAGAAGAATAAGTTGCTATGCTACTCTTTTGTTCATATGCCTCTCCAAAAAGATCTTTATTTTCTAATGATATATCTTCATTATTTTCATTTGTATTTTCATCCTGAATTTCTATAGATGAATTCTGTGTATTTTGGTTCTTTTCTTCAGTATCATTATCTCCATCAATAATATTATTTGAATTACTATTATCAGGTTTTGTTTCAACTACCTCATCTACATTATCCTCTTTAATTACATTCTCATTTTTAGTGTCTACATCTAAGTTAGTCACTGCCCTAGTAGGTAATTGAGGAAATAACATCATTACAATAATTATTAATGATAATATGGAATTCTTTTTCTTTTTTCTCACTACTTCCCCTCCTTTCTTTTAATTCAATTATAATTATACATTTCTATGAAATAATAGTCTATAAAAAGTTACATTTTATAGAATTATTATACACATTTTTTATAGTATAAAAATATAAAATAATTAAATAAGTAAAAGTAAGGAGCTTAAATATTTTTTCACCTTACTTTTAACTTATTAAATCAAATAATTATTCATTTTGCATCTTTTTTATATTTATATATAAAATTTAATTAAACTTTTCTTAAAATTATCTATCTTAGAAGTTTTTCTGAAAAATCATATAGTTTGCATCACCTTTTCTAGTCATTATTAATAGTATCTATCATACCTTTAATCGGAAAATAATAATCTGTATGAGTATATTCAGTAGATTCAAACAATACTATATCAGGTTTAAATATATCTATATAATAATCATAGTTTATAACATTATGATAATTATGTATTTTCATAACTTCTGAAAAATTCTCTGTAAAAAATTTTTCTTTATTGTTAAAATAACTCCCTGAAAAAACAAGAATTCTCGGTCCATCTATTTTATTATTATTCTTATAATGACTATATCCGGGAAACTGCTCTGATCTAATAATTTCATCTTCATAGTCTTCTATATAATCCGAATTATCTTCTATCAAGCTATATCTAGTAGTCGTTTCATTTATAGAAAAATCTGAAGATGGAAGTTTAGTATTTACATAATCCTTTGCTTCAAAATTATTAATATCAAGTTTTTCTACTCTAGGATCTAATACATTAATTCTATCTAATATAGCTGATATTCCTATTATTGCCCCCGTTTCATTCCAATGACCAGCGTCAAACATAGGATCAAAAACTTGGGCGTATTCTTTAGCAGCCAGCAAAACTTCTATATTATTAACAAAATTGACTTCTTTTTCTTTTAATAGGCTTATGAAATAATCAACACTTTCTGTATTATATACATATCCTTCTGGTAAATATTCAGTATATATTGTGGCTTTACTAGGTTCAATAGCATAAACAAAATCTATATTTCTATCATTACAATACTTTTGAAAATCTGCTATAAAATCAGAATACACTTCATTAAACTCTTTATTTAATGTCATTGTTGATACCTTAGGGAAAATATATCCGTCCTTGCCATATTGATAAATTGGATGAACCATTTCATCAAATAAGATATCCATTCCTTTAGTATATAAACTTACCATTTTATTTCTAAATCCAATACGATCATTAATATAGCTTTCCATATTCTCCGTTATATCTCCACTAGAAAGAATATCACTAGCATCAATTAGCATCCTATTATCAATTTCAGAAACTTGATTACTTTTATAATTAATACCAACAACAGGTATTAAAATTATAAATAAGAATAAAATAATCTTAACTATATAAAGCTTTTTCATATAACATTACCTTTCTTAAAATTGAAAATATATAAATGGGCTATAGGTTGAATTAACTACAAAAATAATAGATATAACAAATAACATTAATATAGATATACACTTAATAATCTCAAAATATTTGTTTTCTCTATATTTATTTATAATAATTGTAGTCATAGGTGTAGAAGCAATGATAGAAAGTACTATCCAAAAAATAAGTTTTCTATTAAGAAAATATCTTATACTAAAGGAAATATTATCATGTCTAACTATACCAAACATTATTTTGATATATTCTATAGCTTCTGGAAGACTACTAGCTCTAAATAAAACCCATCCTATTAAGACAATAAGAATAGTAACTCCCCATTTAACATACGCTGGAATTCTTTTATAAAACTCTTTATTTCTTATTGCTCTCTCAATTATTATAAATAATCCATGCCATAAACCCCAAACAACAAAATTCCAAGCTGCGCCATGCCATAATCCAGTTACAACAAAAACTATAAAAAGGTTAAAATATACATTTCCTCTTCTATTTCCTCCTAGAGGTATATATAAATATTCTCTAAACCATGTTGATAAAGATATATGCCATCTTCTCCAAAATTCAGTTATAGATTTTGAAATATAAGGATAGTTGAAATTTTCCATAAATGAGAATCCAAACATATATCCTAGTCCTATTGCCATATCTGAATAACCTGAAAAATCAAAATAAATCTGAAATGTATAACAAATTGCTCCAAGCCATGCAGTAGGAGTATCTATTCCATATACATGGTAAGGTATAATATCATTAACTACTCCCCCTAGTATATCTGCTAGAATAACTTTTTTTGCTAATCCAACTACAAATCTATCTATCCCATATGAAAAACTTTCTATTGATTCTTTTCTACTTCTTATTTCTTTATCAATAGTCTTATATTTTATTATTGGACCTGCTACTAGTTGGGGGAAAAAAGATATATATAATGCAACTGAAAATATATTTTTATTAACCTTTCCATCATTTCTATAAATATCTATTATGTAGGATATTCCTTGGAATGTAAAAAATGATATCCCTATTGGCAGTGCAATATATTTCAAATCAAAGTCAGTATTGAAAACACTATTTACATTATTCACAAAAAAATCATAATACTTATAGTAAAATAATATGGATAAATTTAAAATTATCCCTACAGCTAAACATATACTTTTAAGTTTACCACGTTGCTTTAAACTATCAATTAATATACCTAAAGTATAATTGATAGTTATTGAAATTATTAATATTTTTAAATAATCTAATCCTCCCCATGCATAAAAAAATAAACTTGCAAAAAGCAAAATATAATTTTTTAATTTCTTACTAGAAATATAATAAATAAAAATTACTAGCGGAAGAAATAGAAAAATAAATATTGATGAACTAAATACCATAAATCCCTCCTATGTTTATTGTTTTGCTTTTAATTATATCTTATTTCCTCTCACTTTTTATATTTTTTTAATATTATTATATTTTTTATTAATTTTTAAATATTATATTGATATTATTAATAACTTATTACAATCAAAGTTTTATTATTGAAAATTATATTTCACATATGTTAATATGTAGTAATGAAAGGAAGTGTGAATATGTCTCAAACTAAAAAAAGTAAGACTCGTAAAAAGAAATCCATTGGTTTTAAAATATTTATGGGCTTCCTATGTATATTACTTGCAGTAGCTGTTGTAGGTGGTGGATATGTTATAGGTCTATTAAATAAAATGGATAATGTAGATTTAAATAAAGATAATTTAGGAATTGTAGAAGATGATTTAAAAGATTATGATAATGTAAGTAAAATAAGAAATATTGCTCTATTTGGAATAGATTCAACTGATGGTTCAAGCGGGCGTTCAGATGCTATTATGATTGCAACTATTGATCCAGTTCACAATAAACTTAAGCTAACTTCAATAATGAGAGATTCTTACGTTTATATTGATGGCTATGGAAATGATAAAATTAACCATGCCTATGCCTATGGCGGTCCTGAACTATCAATCAGAACGATAAATGAAAACTTTGGTTTAAATATTGAAGATTTTGTATCAGTTAACTTTTCATCACTCCCTAAAATAATTGATATCCTTGGTGGTGTCGATATAGAAATTACTGAAGAAGAATTGGAATATATAAATAGCTATATAGACAATATTAATTCACTAGAAGGAACTTCTTCATCACATATTACTTATGCAGGTGTTCAGCACTTAAATGGTACTCAAGCCCTTGCTTATTCAAGAATAAGATATACTTCCGGTGGAGACTATAAGAGAACTGAAAGACAAAGAACAGTACTTGAAGCTTTATTTACTAAGCTAACTTCTGCATCTATAGGTTCATTTAACTCATTACTAAATGAAGTTTTACCTTATGTTCAAACTAACTTAAATGCAGGAGATATCCTTTCATTAGGAACTAAGGTATTAAGTAGTGGTGCTAACTTAGAACAAGATAGATTCCCTAGAGATGGCTATGGTGAAGGTGCTATGATAAATGGAGTTTATTATTTAACCTTTGATATAGAAACGGCTAAACAGCAAATGAGAGATTATATATTTAATGATATATAATAACTCTAAACCGTAAAATATCCCAGGAAATTTCTGGGATATTTTATTATAAGAATATATTTACATTTATTATACTAAATTTAATAGTTTATATTAATTAAGATATATCTTATTTCAAAAAATATTCACTAATTAAATCAACTATGATATCACAAGAATTACCTACTCCATATGGATTGGTTGCATTAGCCATTATTTCATATAATTCTTTATTATTTAATAAGTCATTTGCTATTTTGAATATATTTTCTTTATCAATCCCAGATATTTTTACAGTTCCTGATTCAACTGCTTCTGGTCTTTCTGTTTCAGATCTTAAAACTATCACCGGTTTTCCTAGAGCTGGTGCTTCTTCTTGTATTCCACCTGAATCTGTCATTATTAAATAACATTTTGACATAAGATTTGCGAAGTCAACATATTCAAGAGGTTCTATTAATTTTACTTTATCTTCAACGCCTTCAAAACTCTTTATAGCTAAATCTCTAACTAGTGGGTTTTTGTGCATTGGGAATATAACTCTTACTGAATCATTTTCTTCTACTAATTTCCTAGTAGCTTCAAATATTTCTTTCATAGGTTCTCCCCAATTTTCTCTTCTATGAGTTGTTAATAAAATAATCCTTTTATTAACAAAATCTATTTCATTTAAATCATCGTTCATAAATATATGAGATGTTTTTACTACACTAAAAAGTGCATCAATTACTGTATTTCCAGTCAAAAATACATTTTCAACAATACCCTCTTTATTTAAATTCAGTTTATTTCTCATAGTAGGTGCAAAATGTAGAGTAGACAGAGTTCCTGTTAGTCTTCTATTAGCTTCTTCGGGAAATGGGGAATATATATCACCACTTCTTAATCCAGCTTCAACATGCCCAATAGGAATCTTATTATAAAAAGCCGCCAAAGATGCATTTAATGTAGTTGATGTATCTCCATGAACCAAAACGATATCTGGATTACATTTTTTTATTGCTTTATCCACTCCACTTAAAACCTTATTAGAAACATCGATAATACTTTGCCCATGTTTCATAATATTTAAATCAAATCGAGGCATAATTTTAAATATTTCTAATACCGAATCTAACATTTCCCTATGTTGTGCAGTAACACATACAATTGATTCAAACCTCTCATCTGTTTCAAGTTTTTTTACTAATGGACACATCTTTATTGCTTCAGGTCTAGTTCCAAAAACAGACATAACTTTTATTTTCATAAAATACTCCTCCAAAAAGTCTATAATCTACTTTTTATTAAAAAATCTAATTTATCTATAATATCTTTCCAATAAAAGTTATCATATGCATAATCTATAATATTCCTATATCTTTCTTTATTAAACTCTTTATTATTACATAAATCGATTAACTTATCGGATAATTCTTCAATATTGTCTATTTCAAATACTAACCCAATATCATCATTTTTCACTATAGTTGTAGCTGATTCATGATTTGACGTAAGTATATAACATCCCTCCATAAGGGCTTCTACTAATACTAATCCAAAACTTTCATATCTTGATGGAAGACAAAAAATCTTACTATCTCTATAGTACTTTCTTAATTCATTAGGATTATTTATATTTCCAGTTAATTTTATTTTATTTTTTATTTCACTATTTTTTATTATATACTCATTTATGTAATCCTTAAATTCAGGTTCTATTTCCCCAACAATAACTAACTCCCAATTAGATTTTAAATGTTTACTTGCTTTTGAAAAAGCTTTTAACAATACATCTGTAGCTTTTTGATAACTTCCAATTCTCCCAACGGTTAAAATTATATTTTTTTTATATCCTATCTCTTCAACTCTCTTATCATCATCATAAAAACCGTTTGGTAAAAAATCTACAGTTAGATTCCAATCATCTTTAATTAGGTCTATGATAACATAATTCTCAGCTGTTATTAAATCTATTTTCTTCAAAATATAATTCTTTATTTTTTGTTTATATGATTTCTTATGAAAATCATATAAACTGATATTTCTATCTGCATCTAATTTTAAATAAACTGTTCCTTTTCTATTTAATATTTTATAGAGAAAAATCCATTTAAAATTTCTTATTGATGTAATATGATATAAATTTAAAACATCTATTTTTTTAGAATTTTTTATTAAATATATTAAAAAATCAATTACTACACCATATTTTTTATCTATAAATTCAATATCTAATTCATTAGTATCATATGAATAACTTTTATCATTTTTATAACTAACTATTCTAACATCATATTTATGGTATTTTTTTAATAATATTGGTATTAATCCTACATCTTTTTTCAAATGATAATTCATTAATTCTGGGAAAAATGTTACAAATCTCATCTTCTCTCCTCTATCATATATAATTATTAAAACAAATACTTTTTTTAAATATTTGTTTTAATATAAATTAATACTAATTAACAGAATACATTTTTTCGTAATACTTTTGATAATCCCCGGATGTTATATTCTTCATCCATTCCTTATTATCTAAGTACCATTTAATAGTCTTAATTATTCCAACTTCAAATGTAGTTTCTGGATACCATCCTAACTCTTCTTTTATCTTCGTTGGATCTATTCCATATCTTCTATCATGACCTTTTCTATCTTCAACAAACCTTTTTATACTTTCTGTTACTCTACTATCTACATTTTCATTAATATATTTAATAACAGTATCTACTATTTGAATATTAGTTCTTTCATTATGTCCACCAACATTATAAACTTCACCAACTCTTCCATTATTAATAACCATATCAATTGCCTTAGCATGATCTTCTACATATAACCAATCTCTTATATTTAATCCATCACCATAGATAGGTAAATCTTTTAATTGAATACAGTTATTAATTAAAAGTGGTATTAATTTTTCTGGGAATTGGAATGGTCCATAATTGTTAGAACATCTTGTTATGTTAACCGGCATTTTATAAGTGTCTCCATATGCCTTAACCATCATATCAGATCCAGCTTTACTTGCTGAATATGGACTATGTGGATCTAGTGGAGTAGTTTCCATAAAGTATCCTGTTTCACCTAAAGATCCATAAACTTCATCTGTTGAAACATGTAAGAACTTAACTCCAGTTTTCCATCCATTTTCAGTCTCCCATGCATTTTTGGCACAGTTTAATAAGTTTACTGTTCCCATTACATTAGTCTTAGCAAATACTTCTGGTTCTTTTATACTTCTATCAACATGAGATTCAGCTGCAAAGTGAGCTACATAATCTATTTCATATTTTTCAAATAATGATGATACTAATTCTGCATTACATATATCTCCTTGAACAAATATATGTCTTGAATCATTTTCAATACTCTTTAAATTTTCTAAGTTACCTGCATAAGTTAATTTATCTAAGTTTATAATTCTTATATCTTCATATTTATTAAGCATATATAATACAAAGTTTGAGCCTATAAACCCAGCTCCACCAGTTACTAAATAAATTTTCATTAATAATTCTCCCCTTACAGTTAAATTTGATTAAGAAGCAAAACTTTATCTTTAGAAACTCTTTAGAGTTTCTTAATTTATTATGCATTAGATAAGTTTTGAAAAAAACTTTTAAGTGCTTCTTTCCAATCTCTCATTTCATCACCAACAGTACATCTAAGCATCATATTATCTAAAGATGAATACTCAGGTCTCTTAGCTGAATTTGGATACATATTCTTATATTCTTCTGAAGTACATGGATTTACTTTGCAATCTTTTTCTGAAAGCTTCATTATTTCTGTTGCAAAGTCATACCAGCTACATTCCCCTTGTCCTGTACAATGATATACTCCATACTCTTCAGTTTCTATAAGTTTTAATATGTGATATGCTAAATCATTAGCATTTGTTGGATTTCCAAGTTGATCATTTACTACACTTAAAGATTCCTTTTGAGCGCCTAAATTCATCATAGTATAAACAAAGTTCTTACCAACATATCCATAAAGCCATGCTGTTCTTACTATATAATATTTTGAAGAAAACTCTCTAACATATTCTTCACCCTTTAGCTTAGTTTTGCCATAAACACTATAAGGTGCTGTTAAATCAAATTCAGTTAAAGGTGCTTCACCAACTCCACTAAAAACATAATCAGTTGAAACTTGAACTAACTTTGCTCCTATTTCTTCACATACCATTGCTAAATTTCTTGGTCCAATGGCATTTATTTTAAAAGCTAAATCTTGATTACTTTCACAACCATCTACATTAGTTGCTGCAGCACAATTTATTACAACATCTGGATTAATTTCATTTAGAACCTTTTTAACATCTGATAATTTAATTATATCTAATTCTTCTACATCTAAAGCAAACACTTCTAAATTCTTAATATTTTCACTAACTTTTCCTATTTCTGCTTCACCAATTTTAATTATTTTTTGAAGTTCATTTCCTAATTGTCCTTTGGAACCCGTTATCAATATTCTCATAATTCTAACTCCTCTTTAATGAAACCCCTATCAATAAATCATAGGAGTAAATACATATATAGATTGCACAATAATAAATATAAAATTTTGATTGTCAGTCAATTTTAAATAACTAAATCAAATATTTTGCTCCTTACTTATATTCAAAAGGTAAATCTAATTCTTTTAAAGTCTTTTGTTTCTTATCCTTTTCTGATAAAAGAATTTCTTCAATTCCATCCAATGGCCATTCGATTCCCACTTCTGGATCATTCCAAAGGAGTCCACTATCATATTCTGGTGCATAGAAATCTGTACACTTATAATTGAATGTGGCTGTATCTGAAACAACTAAAAACCCATGAGCAAATCCTTCTGGAACATAAAATTGCTTTTTATTTTCTGAAGTTAATAAAACACCTTCCCACATTCCAAAAGTAGGTGAGCCCTTTCTTAAGTCTACAGCAACATCATAAACCACGCCTTCAGTTACTCTAACTAACTTTCCTTGAGTATGCTTAGTTTGAAAATGCATTCCTCTCAAAACACCTTTTTTAGACTTTGATTCATTATCTTGAACAAATCCCATTGTCAATCCAGCTTCAACAAAATCATTTTTGTTGTAACTTTCCATAAAGTAACCTCTCTTATCTCCAAAAACCTTAGGCTCTATTATGTATAAATCTTTAATTTTTGTTTCTATAAAATTGAAATTTCCCATAAATACCTCTCCTAATTTACCTTCTCTTAGATTCTAATTCTTCAACTACATCTACTAAATATTTTCCATATCCAGTTTTCATTAAAGGTTCCGCCAGTTTCTTAACTTCTTCTGCACTTATCCAACCTTTTCTATAAGATATTTCTTCCAAGCAAGCTATATAAGTTCCTTGTGTATTTTGAACAGCCTCTACAAAATTAGATGCTTGCAACATTGAACCATGAGTTCCTGTATCAAGCCAGGCCATTCCCCTACCTAATAAATTTACCTTTAAATTTCCCTCTTTCATATACACTTTATTTAAATCAGTAATTTCAATTTCACCCCTAGTTGATGGTTCTAATACCTTAGCTTTTTTCACTACAGAATTATCATAGAAATAAAGTCCTGGAATAGCATATTTAGATTTTGGGTTTTCAGGCTTTTCTTCTAAAGAAATAACTTTATTATTTTCATCAAACTCAACAACTCCAAATGATCTTGGGTCTTGTACATAATATCCAAATATCATAGCACCTTTTTCTATAGATGAAGCTTCCTTTAAATGATTAGAAAAACTTTGACCATAGAATATGTTATCGCCTAAAATCATAGCAATATTATCATCCCCAATAAAATCTTCACCAATTATAAAAGCTTCCGCCAATCCATTTGGATGTTCTTGAATGGCATATTCAATTTTCAATCCTAATTCTGACCCATCATTAAATAATTCTTTAAAATTAATTATATCTCTTGGTGTAGATATAATTAATATTTCTCTAATCCCTGCTAACATAAGCACAGACATTGGATAATAAATCATGGGTTTATCATAAATTGGCACCATTTGTTTTGACGTTGCTTTTGTTACAGGATACAATCTGGTTCCTGACCCACCAGCTAAAACTATTCCCTTCATATAATACCTCTTTCTTTAAATAATTTTCTTTTAATTTTTCTTAATCTATTAATTAATTTTCTTAATACATCCATTTTATTGTTAAAAGGAGAATCAACTATTTTAGGCCTTTCATAATAAAACACCTCTGGATATTTAAAATCAGAGGAAAACCTATAATCATAATCAGCAAATATTTTTTTTCTACGATAGCCTATCTTTAAATCTCCTGTAACTGTTGATGATCTTTTTATTAAAGATGTATGTAAATACTGATTCTTCATAACTCCTATACTCCAGCTACCTTCTTGAACTGGAATATTTAAATAGTCATAATATCCTTCAACACCATATTCTCCAGCACATTTTATACCTTTAATCTGCATGGAGTACACTCTAATAGTTATACTACCACATACTTCTTTTATCTTATATGTCTCTCTATTAAAGTCCCTATAATGATATATGTCACCAGCAACATTAATGAATTTTGTTGCTATTAAATCGAATTCTTCAGTTCTTGTTAACTGAAGA
Organism: Clostridium lamae; assembly: GCF_033043255.1. Taxonomy (NCBI): domain Bacteria; kingdom Bacillati; phylum Bacillota; class Clostridia; order Eubacteriales; family Clostridiaceae; genus Clostridium; species Clostridium lamae. The sequence continues at coordinate 18,811 of NZ_JASCQJ010000008.1, forward strand.
AGTTCTTTCATGGATTCTTCAAACCATATCTCATCGCCATCGACAACCATAAAATATTTAGTTTCTGTCATATCAATTTGTTCTTGCCTTAATTTATAAAAATTACCTTTTGAAACTTCACCTTTTTCTTCAAAATGAATTTTATTTTTATAAATCTCATTGATAAGAAAGTTTTTGATTATTTCTACAGTCTTATCCTCAGATCCAGTATCAAATATAATAATCTTATCAACATAATTTATTATAGACATAATACTAAACCAAATCCATTTATCTTCATTTCTAACTATCATATGTGCAGTGATTTTACTTTCCATAACTTCTCCTCTCCAATATTAATTAAAGTTATTAAATCCTTATCTTTTCTTGAAGTGATAAATTATATTTTTTAATTCCCCCAGCTTATGAACCACATACAACTGAATGATCCAATATTTCTTTTGTAATAGCTGTATTTAATCCAATAACACAATCCTTTCCTGTTATTACTCCCCAAAATAGTTGCACTTATCGCTGAATTTCTACGTATTAAAATATTTTCTCCAAGTAGATTTTTTTCCTTTTTAATATATATTTATTGCACTACAGATTTTGTTTTTAAAAGTCTAACTTCAAACATCTAAATAAAAATTTTCAATTATTAGATCTCTCTAATTAGTTTTTTTTCATAATACTTATATGATAAATAACTTATAATAAATCCTATTATCTGAGCAATTAAATATGTTATTGCAGCTCCTATAGCTCCATATATAGGTAATAAATATAAATTGCCTATAAAAGTTGCAATTAGACCTAACCCCGAAGCAATTACAAAAACATGCGGTTTATTTAAAGAATATAATACGGCATTAAATGGCATAGTACATATAAAGAATACTAATGACATTAAAATAATCTGTAGTGGAATTATCGAATCAATATACTTATCACCAAAGATAATTATTATAGGGTATCTACATATTAATATTGAAATGATAATTAAAACACTCAATCCTATACTTATTTTTCTTACCTTCGCAAACTTATCTTTCAATTCTTCTTTTGTTAATATTGTTGCAAAAACAGGATTAATCACTTGGCCTGCTGAATTAAAAATCATAAAAAATGGCTTAGATAATTTCATTCCAATATCATAATATGCTACTTGAACAGTTGTAGTAAGATTTGCAAGCATTAAAATATCTAATCTTGATTGTAAAATAGATAAAATAGACCATAGCACCATCCATCTACTATAATTCGTAAATCTATTATTTACTTCTCTTTCAACCTTCTTTTTAATAAAAATAGATTTTAAATCAAATTTTATCAACTTTAAGGAATATAACATTGATAAGAAGTAGTTTATAACATTTACAATTACTACATTCATTACAGTAAATTTATTAAATACAAATAACAAAACTATCATTATAAATAATAAAGAGTTAAAACAGATCATTGATTTAAAATAGTTCTTATATTCTTGTCTTCCTTGTAAAACTGAATTATTAAGGGAATATACCAATGCAAATATTATTGCAATTGAAGAAATAATTATATACATATAATAACTGGAGCTATCCAAAAACATTAATGCTATTAGTGGAGAAAATATCGAAATACTTATACATGTAATTATAGAATTTCTTATTTTTCTTTTAACTACTAAATCTATTAATTTTTCTTCTCTTTCTAATTCTCCTTTTGCATTATATTCAGCTGAAAATCTAATTACGGCACCATTCATTCCCATATCAGATAAATCAATTGCTAGACTTAAAATCATAGCAACTATTGAATATACACCATATGTCTCAACGTCCCATATTCTTGCTGCAATAGTAACAAAAATCATAGATTCTATTTGAGAGATTATATTAGCAAATAATACGTAAGAAATATTCTTGAAAATTTTATTAAAAATATTATATTTTATATTTTGATATTCTTGTTTTACTCTATTTACTACTTTTCGAATTTCCATTTAAAATCTCCTCAATTACCTCTTTATAACTAATAATAATATTATCCCAATTAAAAATCTTAGCTCTTTCAAGCGGCAAATTTCCCCACTCATTATTTATTGCTTTAATGATAGCATTAGAATATTCATTAGAATTTTCACAATTACAATATAACCCTGCTTCACCTATTATTTCCCTTCTTGTATCATCATCTGGTGCCACAATTGGTAAATTACTAGCCATAGCTTCTAAATATACAATCCCAAAAGGCTCATCCAACGATGGTAAAACAAACAGATTTGCTTCTCTATAGATATTATTTATTTGATCATATGGAACTTTAATTAAATCAAATCTATCACCTAATTTTTTTAATCCGTACTCACCAATTTTTTTCTTCAATTCACCATCTCCAACTATTTTTAACTTATATGATGAATCAAGATTTGATAAAGCATCTATAGTTAGTTCATGTCTCTTAAATTCTGTTAATGCACCAACTGATAAAATAACTTTCTCTTTTGATAAGCTTTCATTTTCTATTAAAAATTTATTAATATCAATTCCATTATAAATTTTCGCAACATTTCCAGAATATTTTTTTGCCCATTCTAGATGTTTGTTTGTTAACGCTATATATATATTGGGATTTGTTTTTAATATAAGCCTTTCTCCTGTACCTATACCACCATGCCCAGTATAAATATATGGAATTCCTTTATACTCCCTTAATTTATTTGAAAATTTAGCTCCCCATATCCCATTATTAGGGAAAATAATATCATATTCATTATTTAATATATACTTTTTAAAAACCACTTTAGTAAATTTTTTTTGAAATGCTACATCAGGTATTAAATAATATATTTTATCAGCCATTTTTTTATATAAAAAATTTTTTTTATATAAAAATCTATTAATTTTCAATATCATATCTTCTTTAACTTTAACAGTATTAATATTTTGCTCTATTTCATGACAACTATTAAGTGAAAATACGTCTATGTCATAATGTTTTTTCATTCTTTTTACAAATTCTATTACAAATGTTTCTGCTCCTCTATTAACTTCACCTACATATGTAGCTAAAATAGCTATTTTCTTCATATCCCTCTCCTATTTCTTCTTTATATAAGCAAACTTATACCTTTTATTTATTCTATTAAAAAAACCATCTAAATAATTTCTTACTGTGTCTAAACCTTCTTCTTTCATTATCACTCTTTTTATACTTCTTAATATAATAAAAATATAAAAATATATTATTTCTAATAAGCTTCCGTTTCTTTTAACAAAAATAACTAAATTTCTTTCCATAAAATATTTACTAAGCCCACCAATTTTATTTATTGAATTTGATCCTTTGTGATAAATTACTGATTTTGTGCTGCACACAATGTCTCTTCCAGCTTTTTTAATTTTATAACACCACTCAGTTTCTTCAAAAAACAAGAAATAATTTTCAGGCATATACCCATAACTATTTATAGTATCTCCACTAAACAACATACATGCTCCGCCAACATAATCGCATTTTATATTCTCTCTATTAATGTTTTTTAATTTAACTCCTGTATTTATAGGAGGAACTTGGCCCTTTTTGATAATTATATTAGCACCTGTTGATTGAATATATTCCTTATCATAATATTCACAAATCGCTGGCCCAATAATTGATATATTATCATCCTTCTCATATTCATCTACTAATATATCTAGAAACCCTTTATCTACAACTACATCATTATTCATTATACAAACATATTCAGCCCCATTGTCTAACGCATTTTTTATACCTATATTATTTCCTGCTGCGTAGCCATAATTTTTATCTAATTCTAATATCCTAACATTATCACACCAACATTTTTTTTTAAAATTAATTATAGAATCATCAGTTGATTTATTGTCAACTATAATTATTTCAAAGTTTTCATAAGAAATATTTAATAGACTATCCACGCATTCTATAGTATCTAAATATCCATTATAATTTAATATTAGAATTATAACTTTTGATTTTTTCATTTCTTCTCCTTATTTAATTTATAAAACTTAATTTAAGTGGTTATATATTCGTAGAATTCATCTACTCTTTTTGACCAACTATTTTTCTTTGCGTAATCAATTTTATAATCTATGCTACATTCTTCCTTTAATAATTTTTTAAGTTTTTCTTCAAACTCCACTTCATTTTTATAAAGTTCAATATAATTGGAAAACTTTTCAGTTTCATCATATCTAATAGATAGTACTTTTTTTCCCATAGATAGATATTCATATATTTTTACTGGATTTACTGATTTTATTAACTCATTTAGCTTAAATGGCATTATAGCAATATCTATACTTGCTAATACTTTAGGTACTTCATCATAAGGAATACTTCCTACAATTTCAACATTTTTTAAGTTACTTATTTTTTCTATATCGACACCTTTTTCAATTGGCCCAATAATATAAAAATATATAGTAGGGTTTCTTAATGATACATTTCTTATTAAATCAAAATCAAACCATTCACTTATAGCTCCAATATACGCAATTTTATTCATTTTATCTCCATCAATTACGGTAGATTTTCCCACTTTATTTATATCAAATGTTTTTATATCTACTCCGTTATTAATTACTTTTATTGCTTTCTTATGTGAATATTTATTATATAGTTTGTTTTTTAACTTATCACTACTACATACTATTTTACCCGAAATATCATATAATTTACTTTCATACACTAATAACTCTTTTCTATCATAATAATTAAACTCTTCATAATTATCCATACAGTCATATACTATTGTTTTATTTTTTAATAACTTTTCCGGAAAATATTTCAATTGCATAGGGTGTGTAAAAATTATTATATCAAAATTATTTTTATCTTCTAATTTTTCTATCCTTTTAGATAATAGCTTATCATTTATATTCTCTATAAATTTATATTTTCTATGAAAAGGAATTACTTTTTTTCGGAATATGGACAAAGTTCCCTTGTCTATTATCGACTTACTAGTTTCCCTTTTAGAAGAATCATTTAAAACTACAGTGTTTGGGTTTCTTTTCCAAGCTTGCATGCAAAAATATACTACTTTATTATCCTTAGATAAAAATTCAACAAAATGATGTGGTCTTTGTTTTATCCAAAACCAATCTACCAAAGATATATATAAAATTTTATTCATAAAATCCACTCTTTTCTATCTTTCTATTATAAAAACCAATGATCAACCCTACTATTGAAAAAAATAAATATGCCACCTCTAGTTCTTGAATTGTAGGTAAAAACATATATGAAACATATATTTCCACAAACATTATAAGCACAAGCTTGTCAATAGATGTTTTAATGATTTTACTTCTACAAATTTTAATTATTATATATGCTAAAATAATTAAACTTATAATATATATTGCTAATCCGAGGAAACCCAAATCAAATCCAACTATAAAATAAGAATTTTCTGCATGCAGAGCATTATTTATAAATTGTAGAGACTTTTGTCCTGACATTCCCACACCTACTCCAAAAGGATATTTTTTCATTACTTCAATTGCATATACCGTAGAATCTATATGCCCTAATGCAGATGTATCCCTTAATGTAATAGTTCTAAATATATGGTTAATGAACATATTATCAATCTTGTCAACTAATAAAAAAGATAGCACTACAACTAATATAGATACAATAATTATACTAATAGTAAAAACTACTTTAACTTTTTTATTTAATTCAATGAAAACAAAAATAATAAATCCTATAGCAAAAGCAACATAAGCACTACGTGAATAGCTTAATACTAGAGCTATAAAAACTATAAGAAAATATATAATGCTACGTGTACTATCTTTATTATTCTTAACATCATTATATATTTTATAAACGAAAAATATTGCAAACATAGCTGCTATTAGCCCAAAGGTATTTGGGCTCGCGAAAGTAGAAACAACTCTTTGTCTCCCAAAATATCCACTAATATAATAACTACTACTTAAAACTCCATTTACTCCATATCCTAACTTTAATAAAAATTTATCACCTAAAAATACTGCTTGAAATATTCCCCATATACTTAAATATACAAACGCTGTTGATATTCTATTAATAAATAGATATATATCTTTTTCAGAAGCTTTATTAAGCATAAATATCAATAACACAATGTATCCAATTATATAATTTCTCATTCCATAAATGGCTATAAATAAAGATTCAGACTTATTTATTGTTATTAGCATAGAAATAATAAATAATAATATACTTACTCCCAAAAATATAATATCTCTATTTTTTTTCATATCTATTTTTAATATATCTGTGAATCTTTTTTTTATTAACAATATATAGATTGATTCTATAATAATTATTTCTTTCCAAAACTTTAATAATGTCATTGTTATTTCCTTAAGATTAAATATGTATGTGAGAATATTGTCTAATATGAAGAACTGGCAGAAAATCAGTACTATAGTATAAGCCCAGACCTTAAAAAAATCCTTCTTTAACCACTTGTATGATTGTACCAATAATAAGAAATATATGGATAATATTGAAATATCAGGAATCATAAATAAAGTTAATATAATTAAAGCTATTATAATAAAACTAACGTATATTTTATTTTGAAAAATCTTTTCTTTAAACAAATCTACTTCTCCTTTTTGTTAAAATATCCAACCTTACCTTTTATACATCTTTTATAGTCCCTTATAGCTAAAATGATACTTTTTGCCATTTCTTTATTCAATATAGACCATTTTATTATTCTTATTATAAAAAATATATATAAATTAATCATAATCTTTGGATTTAACTTCTTACATGAATATAATAAATTTCTACTATAATAATAATTTGACATTGGAGAAATTTTACCTTGAGTAGCAGATTCTTTATGATATATCTTCCCAATAACATTGAATGGTAACTCATTTTTATTACTCTTTATAAAATCAAGTTTATATTTATAAAAGTATTCTAAATCCTCTGAGTTCAAGAAATATTCTTCCTCCATCAACCCATATTTTGAAATAAATTTATTATCAATTAAATATGATACTCCACCTAAATAATCAATTCTTTCTTTCTTATTGGAAAAATATGGTTTGAAATTGAACTTACTTATCTCAAGTCCACCAGCCATTTGCATAATATCTTTTTGATCATAATAGAAAACAAAATTTCCTACCGGTCTTCTATATTTATCATTTTCAATACATTCTACCATTAAATTTAATGTGTCTTTTTCAACTACAGTATCATTATTTATAACCCAGTACAAATCATACTTTTTTGTATCTATTGCTTTCATTATTGCAATGTTATTTCCAGCTGCATAACCATTATTTTCTTTCGCTTTTATTACAATAATTCGAGATTCTAAATCAACTTCCTGATTTTCTTCAATTATTGTATGTTCTTTACATATCTCTTTTAAATGTGCACATATTTTTTCTAAAGAATCATTTCTCGACTCATTATCAACTAAAAACATATCATAATTTTTATAATCTTGTTTTATGATACTATCTATACAATTATTCGTATATTCCCATGTATTATAATTTAATATTATTATTGCTACCCTACTCACTATTCTTCCTCAACATCTATCTATAATATTTTTCATATAACTCTTCAAAATTATAAACATAGCTCTCTAAAGAAAACTCTTCAGTTTGTCTATCAATAGAATTCTGGCTGAACTTCTTTCTTAATTGCTCATCTTCAACTAATATCTCTATCTTGCTAGCTAAATCATTTATATCTCTCACATTTGCAAAAAAACCATTGACTCCGTCTACAACCATCTCACATACCCCTCCATGATTATATGCTACAATAGGTTTTGCAGTGGCCATAGCTTCTAAGACTACTGTAGGTAATGGATCAGGATTAATACTAGGTAATACAAAGATATTAAATAAATTATATAAATTAGCTGTATCATTTCTATAATCACTTAATATTATTCTATCATTATTATCTAACTTTTTAATATTTTCTTTTAAATCATCCATTCTCCATTCTTCGCCTTCAAAAACTCCACCAACTACCATTGAATAAACATTCTCCTGTTTACCCATTAGAATGTCCATTGCTTTTACAAAATCATCTTGCCCTTTCCAAGAATTAACTCTACCTATCATTCCAACAATTATAGCATCTTCTGGAATACCAAACTCAACTCTCAAGTAGTTACAATCGTTTAATTCATTAAATTTATTATTATCTACTCCATTATATATAACATTTATATTTTTATTAAAATATCCAGAATCTTTTAGATGATCTGATACTGCATTTGAAACTGTAACCACTTCATCTGAAGACTTTGCTATTATATAACTTAAAACCTTATTCAATAATTTAGGTCTGACTATTATTTCATGAATATGCCAAATTTGAGGTATTCTCAAAAAGAATTTTATAATAATCCCTTCTAAAACTGCTGAAGTATTTGTATGTATTAAATCAATGCTTTTTTCTTTTGCAAATCTTATTAATTTTGCAGAATATTTAATATAATCAAAAAAATATTTACATATACCCTTTATATTAAAATATCTTCTTCTTAGTATAGGATAAGCTAGTATTTCTACATTAATGTTATTTTTTTTCAACTCCTTAACTAAATCTCCATCAGAAGGAAGAATAACAAATGGAGTAAATTTATTTTTATCAATATTTTTAAGAAGCTCAAGTAAAACTTTATCAGCTCCATATAGTTCCGCTCCTGCATGTAAAATTAATATATTCATATTTCTACCTTTCATCTAAAAATATATTTTCGTAATCAGTTACTATCTTGTCCCAAGTATAATTTTCTTTTATTATTTTCTTTGCATTTTCACTTAATGCTAATATTGAACGTTCATCTAATGAATCTACGCTGTTTATTAAATTTGTTAAGTTGCATGTTTCTTTATTAAAATATAATGCGCCATCTTTACCAACTTCTCTATTAAAGCTAACATCTAGTAACATATTCAATTTAGTAGTTGATAAAGCTTCTAGTAATGATGGATTAGTTCCGCCAACTTCATGTCCATGGAAATATCCATATGCATTTTTTCTTATTTCTTGTAATAAATCATTATCATAAACAGTTCCTACAAATTTAATTCTTGAGTCATTTTCAAATCCTGTTGTTCTTTTCAAATTATTATAAAATTTATTATTTTCTACATTGCATATTAAAACAAAGTCTTTGTTCGTATTAGACAAAAGAAACTCTCTTATCATTAACTCATAATTATTTTCTGGAACAAATCTACCTACTACTAGATAGTATGAATTTTTTGATATTCTATTACTTAAATACCATTTGTCCAATTTTTCTAAGGTTTCTTCACTAACATTTTTAAGTTCATTTGCCCCATAAGCTATATAAGTCGTATGTGGATTGTACTTTTTATAATCTCTATTTATATATTTTTCTATATTTATAGAATCACAAATTATTAAGTCTGAATTCTTTACCATTAACCTTTCAGAAAACTTCCAATATTGCCTAGTAATCCAATTCCACTTATCTCTCTTCCATTCATGTCCATCTGGATTAATATATATTTTTACTCCCAATTTCTTTGCAATTCTTTTGAAACAATTTAAAAAAGGACCTATTCTACATGCTAGTATGTAAATAATTGAATTTTCTTTCTTATTTACATTTATATAATCTAAACATGTACTTAAAGCTTTGACATCATAATAGATTGCCTTTGCTGGTCCTATGTTAGGTACATTGATGTTAAAACACCTTGCATTATTGTGAACAAACTCGGTATTATTATCACCCATACAAGCCACATGGTAGTTTATATCATCCGATATTTTTTTTTCTGTTATATTTTCAACAAAAGTTTCGAACCCACCATATTTAGCAGGAATACCTTTTGATCCTATTATAAATATATTATTCATAATCATACCTCGAACTTCCTATATATTATCTTGCGTTTTCATCTCCAAATAGTACAAAAAAAGTTTTAAATATAAGTTTAATATCTAACCAAAAACTTCTTTCATTTACATATTTAACATCTAGCCTCATCCAATCTTCAAAATCTATGCTATTTCTCCCCATTACTTGCCAATAACAAGTAAGTCCCGGTTTTACATTAAGGCGCTTTAACATCCAAGGTTCAAATTTTTTAACCTCGTTTGGCAAGCTAGGTCTCGGTCCGACTAAACTCATATCTCCTTTTAATACATTAACTAGCTGTGGTAGTTCATCAATGCTTGTCTTCCTTATAAACTTACCAATTTTTGTTATCCTAGGATCATCCTTTATTTTAAACATAGGTCCTGACATTTCATTTTGCTCAGCTAATTTTTCTTTTAACTCTTCTGCATTAGACACCATAGATCTAAGCTTATACATTTTAAACTCTTTACCATTTAATCCAATTCTTTTTTGTGCAAAAATAATAGGACCTTTTGATTCAAATTTAATTAAAATTCCTACAATAATTAAAATAGGACTTAAAACTAACAATCCAATTGCAGATCCAATAATATCAAGTGACCTTTTGGCTAGATTATATAAGAATCTACTTTCTTTTTCTTCAACTGCTGAATTAATATTATAATTAATATTATCCATACATCTCCCCCTAATTGCATTCTAATGTTTTATTCGTCATTATTATGTAAATTATCAAAAAATTCGCATTTAAGCATGTACAATTATATCATATATATTTTGTAAATCAAATCGTCATAATAAATGCAATTCCTATAATTTTGTTAATTTATATCTATTTCTTTTATTTATTTAAAGTTTATATTAAATACACTTTTTTCTTTAACATTTACATTTATATTAGTTACTTAAATTAATAAATTATTAATCTAGTTTGTCGAATTTAATATTATTTTTTTCCAAAATATACTTACAACAACATCATTCATCGCTTAAATTATTTCCATTATTTTCTATATTAATCAAGTTTTAAATAATTATTTTAATATATAATCTTTATAAGTACATTGTGATTATTATATATATCAAATCAATCTGAATAATTGAGATTAAATATAATATTTTATACATTTCCAATATTATCATATTTCTGATATAATATATCAGTATTTAAAACGATTATTGCAATGGAGGATACCCTATGAAAAAATTCTCATTAAAGAAAAAAATATTCTTATCTATTTTAGCTGTTATTGTAATTATTTTAGGTTCAATTTCAGCATATACATATTATCTTTCTAGCAAAGTAGAAAGAGTTGAAGTTGATAGAGATGAGGTAACTAATACAGGAAAAGAAGCACCAAAAGAAGCAGATGATGTTATAACCATAGCTTTATTTGGAAGTGACTATTCTGATTACTATGATGTTAGTTCTGCTGATGCCACTATGATTCTGGCAATTGATACTAAGAATAATAAAATAAAACTTTGTTCACTAATGCGTGATATTTATCTTGACTTACCTGATGGTGGAAAAATGAATTTAAACTATACTATTTTAGATGGTGGTCCAAGTTCAATATTAAAGGCAATAAATTATAATTTTAATTTGAAAATTGATAAGTTTGTACAAGTTGATTTAGAAAGATTACCTAAGATAATAGATGCTCTTGGTGGTGTAGAAATTGATATAACTCAAGATGAATTACAATATATTAATGGATATATTGATCACATTGATAAAAAGAATGGTACAGAAACAGAACATATTTATTCTGCAGGTACACAACTACTAAATGGAACTCAAGCAACTGCCTATTGTAGAATAAGATATACTGAAGGTAGGGATTTTAAAAGAACTGAAAGACAAAGAGATGTTCTAAATGCATTATTTGTTAAATTTAAAGATATAAGCTTAACTGAGATACCTGGAATGGTAAATAATATCCTTCCTTTAGTTACTACAAATCTAACTAATACTGAAATAATTTCTATTTCAACTAAAGCATTAGGTATGGGCTTAAACAATATAGAACAAGGAAGATTTCCTTCTGATTCAAATATTATTAGTGCAGGCTTTACTGATATGTATCATATTAATATAGATATTGAAGAAACTACTAAAGAGCTTAGTAAATTCTTATTCTCAATAGAAAACTAATTAAAAAGTTGTATTAAGATTTAATTGCATCTTAATACAACTTTTTTTGAATATCTCTTAAAACACGTATTTTATAAATTCAAATAATTCATTGTATTTTTTTTACATTTAACATATAATTAGATATGTTCATTTTTTGAATGTATTAATTTTACGGTAAATGAGGTGTGCTTTATGGATAATTCTAATAAAAATAATGTTAATAATGCAATAATTATGGCAGCAGGTCTTTCATCACGTTTTGCTCCCTTATCTTTTGAAAAGCCAAAGGGACTTTTAGAAGTAAAGGGAGAAATCCTTATTGAAAGGCAAATTAGACAATTACAAGAAGCTGGAATTAAAGATATAACCATAGTAGTTGGTTATAAGAAAGAAATGTTCTACTACTTAAAAGACAAATTTGATGTAGATATAGTTGTCAACAATGACTATAACATAAGAAATAATAATTCAACTTTATATGCTGTAAAAGAAAGGTTAAAAAACACATATATATGTTCCTCTGATAACTATTTCACGAAAAATGTATTCGAAAGTTATGTTCCTTATTCATATTATTCAGCTGTTTATGAAAATGGTCCTACTGATGAATATTGCATTACTACTAATAGTGATGACATTATAACGGATGTCACTATAGGTGGAAGCAATTCATGGGTAATGTTAGGACATGTTTATTTTTCAGAGGAATTTTCGAAAAAATTTGTTGAAATTTTAGAAAGAGAATATAATAATCCAGGAGTTGACCAAATGTTATGGGAACAAATATACATTAATCATCTGGATGAATTAAAAATGAAAATTAAGAGATATGAAAGTAATGAAATTTTAGAATTTGACTCATTAGAAGACTTAAGAAAATTTGATGAATCTTATATTACTGATAGCAGGTCTAAAATAATTAAAAATATCTGTAAAATTTTAGAATGTGATGAGACTGCTCCTTGTAACTTCACACAAATAAAAAAAGGCTTAACTAATGTTTCTCTATTATTTGAAGTTAATAATAACAAATATATATATAGACACCCTGGTGATGGAACAAAGGATATAATAAATAGAGAAAGTGAATGTTACTCACAAAACATAGCTAAAGAGTTAGGGTTAGATAAGACATTTATTTATATGTGCCCTACTGATGGTTGGAAAATTTCACATTATCTAGATAACAGTGTTGATTTTGATTATAATAATAAACAGCTTTTAAAACAAGCAATGTCTATAGTAAAAAAGCTTCACGATAGTAATATTAAATCTACTTGGGAAGTTAATCTATTTACTCAATCAGATACACTTTTAAATCTAGCATTAAGAAATCTTGAAATACCTTCTACTTATAAAATAGACAATATAAGAGGAAAAATAGAGGAATTATATAATTATTCAGAGTGCGATGGAATAGAAAAAAGATTGTGCCATATTGATTGTTATGATACGAATTTCTTAACAGATGGTAAAAGCATGTACTTAATAGATTGGGAATACTCAGGCAATTCTGATCCTGCTTGTGATATTGGTACATTTATATGTTGTTCTGAATATACAACTGATGAAGCAATGGAGGTTCTAAGAATTTATTTTGGTAGAGAACTAAGCCCTATTGAAGAGCGCCATTACGTTGCATACATTGCTATTTGTTCTTACTATTGGTTTATCTGGGCTCTATATAAAAAATCTATTGGTGACAATTTAGAGTACTATTTAAACTTATGGTATAACTATTCAATTACTTATAGCAATATTGCATTAAATTTATATAAAAATGTAAAGTAGAGGTATTACTTATGAACATATTAGGCAATATTGTTGTATATATTATTATGATTTGTGCAATAATTGGTGCCATTGCATCAATTGTTAAAGAAGATAGTGAACTTGGAAATCAATTTTTAGAAGGAATAAATTCAATAGGAGCAATTTTTTTACCTGTTGCTGGAATCATGGCTTCTGCTCCATTTATAACAAAATTTGTTTCCACCATTTTTGGTCCAATATTCAAAGCTGTAGGTGCTGACCCCGCAATGGCTGCCACTACTTTTATTGCTGTGGATATGGGAGGTTATCAATTAGCCAATGCCCTAGCTTCTACAAAGGAGAGCTGGATAATGGCGATGATAACTGGCTATATGGCAGGTGCAACTATTGTATTTAGTATCCCTGTTGGACTAAAAATGATACAAAAAAAAGATCAAAAATATTTAGCCCTAGGAATTATGTCTGGTGTATTAACTATTCCTGTAGGTGTCCTAGTTTCCAGTTTATTTATTGCTATAAGTAAGCCTTATATTAGGGAAGTAATAAGTACTGATTCTGCTGCAACTTATCAATTAATGTTAAGTTATATACAGATATTTAAAAACTTAATCCCATTAATAATTATTTGTGTGGCAATTGCTATTGGATTATTATTAAAACCAGACTCAATGATAAAAGGATTTATTATTTTTGGTAAAACTATGGATTCAGCACTAAGATTAATTTTTGTATTTTGTGTAGTAGAATACTTTACTGGATTCTTTAGTAAAATATTTGGTGTATGGGGCTTTGATCCTATAATAGCTGACTCCGTTGATCAAGTGAGAGCTCTTGAGGTATCTGGTGCTGTAGGAATAATGCTATGTGGTGCTTTCCCTATGGTTTACCTGATAAAAAAATATTTATCAAATCCTTTAAATAAAATTGGGAAAAAGTTTGGTTTATCTACAGATGCTACAACAGGTCTTCTTGCTGCTGCTGCAAATGTACTAGCACTCTTTGCAATGATTAAAGATATGAAAGCAGAAGATAAAGTAAAAACTATAGCATTTTCAGTATGCTGTGCCTTCCTTATAGGTGACCACTTAGCCTTTACGGCAAACTTTCAGCCAAATTTAATTTTACCTATTATGATTGGAAAATTAGTTGCTGGTATATTAGCTATAGTAATTTCTATAAAAATTTCAGTTCCTAAAGCTATAAAATTAGAATCAGAAGATTTAACAATGAATAAATGATAAATATAAAGTGCATCTAACTAGTTATTCTATTAGATGCACTTTCTTATATCTAAATCTCTACCTTTTGATATCTTTCTTCATCATTAGATACGAAATATAATTCAATATTATCTACACTAGATAACTCTGAAGTAATTGCTGAAAATTCTACATATAAGTTGTCCTCATCACCAATTACTTTACCATCTAATATCCTATTATTAACATTTGCATAAGCATATAATAAGTCATCACTTTCAATAGGTATTGTAATATTTGTTATATTTTCACCTGAAGACTCAATATTGTTGATATCAGCCTTTACAAAGTTATCTTCTGTTAGATCATCATAATTTCTAAGGTTTTTGATATATTTTTTTTCTTCCATCATTGTTATTGGATAATGATATCCTGTATTAGTATATTCAGTCGATTCGAATAAAACTATATCTGGCTTATAAATATTAATGTAGTATTCATAATCAATTACATTTCTATAATTGTGTATCTTCATTACTTC
Organism: Clostridium lamae; assembly: GCF_033043255.1. Classification (NCBI taxonomy): domain Bacteria; kingdom Bacillati; phylum Bacillota; class Clostridia; order Eubacteriales; family Clostridiaceae; genus Clostridium; species Clostridium lamae. Next base: position 34,347 of record NZ_JASCQJ010000008.1, read on the forward strand.
TGAAAAGTTTCCAGTAATAAATTTCTCTTTATTATTAAAGTAACTTCCAGCAAATATTAATAATCTAGGTGCTTCAGTATTAGTTAAATTTTTATAATGAGTAAAGTATCTAAAATTCTCGTGCCTATATATTTCATCTTCATAATCCTGGATATACTCTAGGTTATATTCTTTTAAACTATATGTTTTTGTTTCTTCATTAATTCTAAAATTAGATGAAAGTAATGTTTCATTAATAATACTTTCTGATTCATACTTATTAATATCAAATCTTCCAACTCTACTATCTAATTCATTAAGCCTATCTATTATTGCTGAGATACCAACTATGGCCCCTGTTTCATTCCAATGTCCAGCATCAAACTTTTTATCATATAATAAAATATCCTTTAATAAGGGATTTTCTTTTGCTTCTAATAATGTATCAACATTACTTAAGTAATTAATACCTTTTTCATTTAAAAGTTCTATAAAATAATCAAGATTTTCATTACTATTATTATATCCATTTGGTAAATATTCTGGATAAATAGTTGATTTACTTGGCTCTAAAGTATATAAAAATTTTATATTTCTTTCCTTACAATATTCTTCAAAGTCTTTTATAAAGCTAGAAAAAATCTCTTGAAATCTTAAATCTACTTTATTTTCTGGTAATTTAAGGTATACATATCCCTCTTCCCCATACTGATAGGTTGGATGAACCATTTCCTTAAATACTTTGTCCATAGCTACAGTATATATGTTCACTATTTCTTCCCTAAAGCCTATCCTATCATTAATATACTTCTCAATATTACTAAAAATACTTTTAGTATCATCTGTATCTTCAAATATATCTTCAAAATCTAACAACATTCTATTATCTATTTTTGAAGTTTCATTATTTTTCAAATTTATATTAACTATTGGTAATATAATAATTAATATAAATAATAATATTTTACCAATATAAACTTTTTTCATCTTGTCCACCTTTCTTAATCTTTCAAAAATAATTTATTATTCTTTTTCATATATCATATACTTCTAATAAATAAGGCAGATTTCTACTATAGAAACCTACCTTATTTGTCACTTTGAATCTTGCCCATAATAAGCATTTTTCCCATGTTTTCTAAGAAAATGTTTATCTAATAAAACTTGATCCATACTTTTTAATGTATTATTAATTAATTTACTATTTAAAGCCATTTTAGCTACTTCTTCTAATACCACTGAATTTTCAACAGCTTTTAAAGGACTTTCTCCCCATGTGAATGGTCCATGACAATTTACTAATACTGCCTTCATATCCTTAGGATCAATATTATCAAATCTTTCTACAATGACTTTTCCTGTTTCTTTCTCATAATCAGTTTCTATTTCTTCTTTAGTCATTTTTCTTGTACATGGAATATCACCATAAAAATAATCAGCATGTGTAGTTCCTAATGCAGGAATATCTACTCCTGCTTGTGCCCAAATAGTAGCATATGTGGAGTGAGTATGAACCACTCCATTTATTTCTTTAAAATTTTTATATAATTCAATATGTGTCATAGTATCAGAAGATGGTTTTAAATTTCCTTCTACTACATTACCATCAAAATCTACAACTACCATATCATCTTTAGTCATCTTATCATATTCTACTCCTGATGGCTTAATTACAATGAGATTTTTTTCTCTGTCAATTCCAGAAACATTTCCCCATGTAAAAGTTACAAGATTGTATTTAGGTAAAAGCATGTTCGCTCTAAAAACTTCTTCTTTTAAATTTTCTAACATATTCTTTTACTCCCTTTTAAGTTCTTTCTTAATATTTAATATTCTACTTATTCCATCCCTTGGTAATACACTAGCTTCCCATCCTAGTGATTCTAATTTTGATGAATCTAAAATCGCTTTATTTATTTTAGTAAATACGCTTTTTTCAGTATTACTTGGTAACTCAAAAATAACCTTCTTCTCTGATAACTCTGCTATAGTTTCCGCCATTTCCCTTATTGAGACATTCGAATTCTTATTGGAAATATTATAGGCTTCTCCTGATTTACCAACTAAAAGCATATACAATAATCCCATAACACAATCTGAAAGATAACAATAAGATCTTATTTGACTACCTTCACTTTTCATAATAATATCATTGTTGTTTAAAACATTATTGATAAATTGACATAAAGCTCTATTGTCTTTTTCTGTATAAGTTGGTCCATATATATGTCCAGGTCTAGCAACACAGAAATCTATATTGTATTGCTTTAAGTAAGTAGCACATAAAGTTTCCGCCGCACGTTTACTTGATGGATAACATGCTCTAACATCTAAAGGATTAACATATCCACTATCCGTTTCATTAAAGCTATCTTTTGATAAATCATCGCCATAAACTTCTGAAGAAGATATATATAATAACTTTTCAACATTATTATCTTTAGAATACTCTAGTAAGTTATACACGCCAAAAATATTACCAGTCATAGTTCCTACAGGATCCTTTAAAAATTCCGCTGGTACTGCATTGCTAGCTCCATGGATAATATAGTCTACTTTATCTTCTACATTTAACTTTTTAGAAATATCTTGTTTAATAAACACAAAGTCTTCTCTATCAAAAAAACTTTTAAATCTAGCTTTTAATCTTTCTTCGTTTCTTCCTAAAGCATATACTTTTATATTACTATTTAGCTTTATATTTCTATACATTAGTAAATCTATTAGATAAGAACATATTAATCCATTTGCTCCTGTAATTAAAATCTTTTTATTATCAAGTTTTTCCCAAGGAAGATTAGCCGTAAATAATGATTCAAGCTCTTCTTTATATAAATCTATATTTATATACATAAGCTCCTCCTACTTAAACCAATCAGCATTCTTAGCTGTTAATAAAGCCCTAAAGATTTCAAAGTCATCTGCAGTTGTCAATTTTATATTCTTTTCTGACCCCTTAGAAAAATATACTTTTTCTCCAAGCTCTATCATTAATGTACAGCTAGCTACTGAATTAGTTATACCTCTTCTTAAAGCTTCTTCATGAGCCTGTTTTAACTTACCTACTGGAAAAGCTTGTGGAGTTTGGGTTCTTAATAATTCATCTCTAGAAATTATCTTATCTGATTGTAGCTTATCTGGCGTAAATAACATTGCCTCTGCACAAGGAATTGATGTTATTGCAGAGCCATATTCTTTACAGGTCTTAATACAATCAGAAATTATTTCATTTGATAGCATAGGTCTAATTGCATCATGTACTAAAATAATATCCTCTGGAGAAAAACTTTCACTTATGCTATATACTCCATTCCTTATTGATGATTGCCCATTATCTCCACCTGATACTATTTTGTGAAGTTTTGTAATATTAAATTGTTTAGCATAGGCTGATAATATATCGTGCCATCCTTCTAAACATACTACTTCTATCGCATCAATTTCATCATGATTTTGAAAGGCCTCTAATGTATATATTATTACTGGCTTATCATTAACATTAATAAATTGTTTTGGTATATCTTGGTTTGTACGTTGGCCTACGCCACCAGCTATTATAAGTGCTATATTCATAATTAATCTTCCACCTCATTGTTTAAACTTTTAATCTTTTCAACTATTAATTTAGCTGCTTTCCCTGATTCCTTTAACCCTACTTTATTATGAAATTCTTCAATCTTTAACTTATATTTTTCCATATCAAAGTTTATAATATTATTCATGAGTTGTTCATTATCCTCAGCTATTAAAAATGGTAATTCTTCTAGCTGAAAATAGAATCCTCTATCATTCATATAGCTTTCTTTATCTGAAGCGTATATAAATGTTGGTATTCCAAGCATTTCTGAATCAAATACACAACTTGAATAATCAGATATTAATGCATCAGAGGCAATTGCAAGCTCAACCATATCTGGATACAATGTTCCATTTATTATATTTTCATCATAACTTATAAAGTCAACTTTATCAATTAAATTAGGATGAAGTCTAATAATTGCTACCCATTCACTCTTAGTTTTTTCTTTTAAAGTGCCTAGTACAGATTTAAAATCTATATTATAACAGTCAGTTGATCCATCTACCCTAAATGTTGGTACATATAATAATATCTTTTTATCTTTACTTACTCCATAATATTTATGAACTTTCTCAGATATGTTCTTATTATAATTAAAAAGTATGTCATTTTTAGGACACCCACACTCAAGAATTTCCCCATCATACCAGAAAGCTCTCTTATATAAGTCAGTTAAATATGTAGAATTAGATATCATTAAATCTATCATCTTAGAATCTTTTTTTGCCATATTTAAATAGCCTTTACTTAGGGCCTCTTCTACATCGCCTTCTATCTTTTTAATTCCAAGCCCACCATGCCATGTTTGAATATAATATTGATTTTTTCTTTTTCTAATATATTCAGATTTTCTAACATTATCTATCCATATTCCTGCTGTTGCTAACTCATAAATAGCTTTAAAAGTTCCATATTCTACAACTCTTATTTCTGATGGAATTGTCTTTACATCACCTATTTCTTTATCAACTAACCAAACCATATCGTAATTCAAATTTTGTTTTATTATTTCTTCTGCAATATACTTAGGATTATCTCCATAGCCTCTCCCTATAAAGTTGCTAAAAACTATTTTATTAGATTTTATAGGAAATATTCTAAATAAATAAAATAAAATTTCGTCTAAAATTATTTTTAATCTTGTTTTAATTTTTTTAATGCTTAAACCTTTTAGCTTTTTTATATATGAATTCATAAAATAATGCTCCCCCTACAAAGTTTTCCTTATACATAAGTAAACTTTATTTAAGTATTAACATTTTAAATTATATCATATATATAATATAAAACAAATAATCTACTAATATCTAAAGCAAATTACCCTAAGGAGGTAAATCACTCCTTAGGGTATTAAAATTTATAATTTTATAGGTTCAACAAACTTATCTCTTCTAATAAAATACCTTTGAAAAATTTGATTTTTCTCTATTAATGAATCTAATTCCTCTGCTAAATCAAAAGCCTTAAACATACCTTCTCTTCCATGCTTTCCACAAATAACAAAGCCACTTGCTAATTTTTCTCCTGGAATTGTTATTCCTGTGCATTTACACATATTAATAGCTTTAACTAAGGCTTTTCCACCATCAGATGTAATTTCTTTTTCTGCTATCCCCTTAAAGTTTCTTTGTATAGTTTCATCATAACCATAAACATCTATTGGTCCTTCATAGGTTAATATTATATCTGCTAGATCATTATCAAAAATATTATTTATTTCTTTAATAGAAATACTTCTTTCATATATATTATCAAAATTATAGTCTATAAATTGAAATCTTATATTATCTAGATTCTCTATTGCCTTATCTATTTCTTCTCTCATATCTGAACCATCAGGTAGTTTCAATGAGTTTTCTTTTGGAATTACAATTCTAATAACTTCATCCATACTTTTTATTTTTTCTTCTAATATATCTTCTACTACTTCCTTTAATATAAGTAAATTCTTAGATATTATTCCAATTCCACCACTAAAGGATATGTTATCTGTGGATAAACTTCCTTTACCTGTAACTAAATTAACTCCTGATCCAATAAATGAATATAAATTCGTACTAATGGCAGGGGCTAGAACTGAGCCCCCACCATCTGTACCTATTCCAAAATCATTTATTCCCTTAATTATATTAATCGCCGTGCCACTACTTGAGCCAGTCATACATCTATAAGTTAAGGGATTTACTAAATCTGTATCTATACTTCTCCCTAAGTGAGACATCTTATCGACAGATAAGAATAAATATTTTGAATTTTTCATCAATTTATCCACTATTGATACTGGGATATCCACAGTATTTTTTACACCAAAGGTTAAAACATCCTCAATTTTTTCTTTTGCTTCAATTTCTAAATTATTATTTATTGATACTACTGACCTATATAAATTTTGTTCTGCTAATACCTTTGCCCTAAAAATCTTAGTATCTTTATCCATATTCCTACTGCCTTTCTTTAGAGATAATATTTTTTAAAAAGCTTTCTCCATTCTCTGGACTTCTTACATTAAAATAGTCTGCTACTGTTGCTCCTACATCTGAAAGAGTCTTTCTTTCGCCAATATAGCCTTTCTTTAAATTTTCTCCATAGATCATTATTGGAACCATTTCCCTTGTATGCTTACTATGTCCTATAGTAGGATCATTTCCGTGGTCTGCCATTATTAATAAAATATCATCCCCATGAATAGTTTCCATTAGCTCACCAATTAATCTATCTGCTATCTGTAATTTCTCTGCATATCTATCTACATTTTCAGCATGTCCAGATAAATCAGTTTCTTGTACGTTACAGCAAATAAATCCCCTATCTACTTCCTTTGATACTTCAATAGTTTTCTTTAAAACTTTCTCTGTATCTACCATAGGAATACTTATACCTTTTTCATTTATAACTACATCAGCTACTTTTCCTAGTAAGTAAACTGGAACATTTTCTTCTGATAATATAGTTGATACCTGTGTTTTAGGGTTAACTCCATAGCCTAAATGAATACACTCATATCCAGTATTATAAACTCCAGACTTAGGTGCATTTATCCCAATATATCCATCAACTTTTTCTTCTTCTGCATTTAATATATCTTCTAAAGTTATCTCTCTTCCACCAAAAGTAATTACTCTTGGTACTCTTGCTATTGATCTAACTATATATCCTATTTCTAATACCTTATTGAAAGGAATTAAATCTAAAGCAGAAGTTATATTAAAAGCTTGACCTAAATCACATTCTATATTATCTGCTACAGTAAGAGCATCCTCTACAACAAGATATTTTTCTTTATTTCCATATTTATATTGAACCTTATATCCAGCATCTTTTAATGCCATATAAATTTCTTCAATTTTATTTTTTATAGGCTCTCTAAAAGGCATCTTTGGTTTAGTTCCCATTATTTCTTGATGCCCAAAGAAAGTATCTGCTCCAAAATGAGTTAAATTAGACTTACCATAAGTTGCACTTGGATTTTTCTTCATCCCATTTATTTCTTTACCTAGTATATTTATTAAACCTAATCTTTCTAAGTTAGGTAGCTTTAAATCACTTCTTCTTTCTAATATATGCATACAAGTATTTGAATTAATATCTTGAGGTCTTGTATCTTTCACGTCATCCATTTCTCCTATCCCAAAACCATCAAGAACTATAACTATAAACTTATTCATTTAATAACCTCCTTTTTTTTGTGTGTCCCCAGGGGAAAATCCCCTGGGGATTTTCCCCTGGGGACACAATATAAAAAAAAGAAATTTCAGCAGAGTCGTAACATAAGCCATCCTCTATCATCCATTTCTATTTCTATAAATATTAATTTAATTGTTAAGATGAATTAATAAAATATTCAACAAGCCTAATTTTGCACATCAAAACTCACTGAACTGTTCACTATTCGCTGTTCCCTCTTAACTCTTCACTCTTACCTATTACTTACTTTCTAACTAACTGCCCTTGTGAGTCATAAATACCAATAATCTCTGGCTTTCCCTTTTGTATTCCCTTAACTAAAGCCACATTACTTCTCGTTACAAAAATTTGAGTTCTAAATGCCATTATTACTGTATCAGACACCTTACAATTTTCTGATAACTCAAAATGATAATCTATGCTTTCATCAGTTGGAGGGTTCACCTTAACAAACTTTGAATTATCTATACTTTCTCCAACTAATGCATTTTCCATATGAGATCTTCTATAATGACCTCCCCCATAACAATATCCTTTATCTAATAAGTTATGTGATATTTCACTTACATAAACCATAGCTGGAAGCTCTACCCCATTATTATATTTATGATATGGTGTACTTCCTGTTAAACCATGTCCTGGTTCTCCATGAGTACCACCTTCTTCATATATTTTCTTAATAGAATTTGCACAGGTTGCAGAAGGCATATTGAGCTGTTCTATCTTTATATCAAATTCTCTTTCAAGAATTTCTTTTGCTTCTTTAATAGTATCAATATTATTTGTTCTCTTAATTTCATTAGTTTCTGTATCATATAAGAAACATGGAAATGATGCTACTCCTGCTATATTAATATTCTTAAGTTTAATTAACTCATTTCCAACAGATTTAAGTTCTTCTAATTTAAACCCACCATATTGACCAGAATATAAATTATCATTTTCACCTAATACTCTTAACATAATATTTTGTTTAAGACCAAGCTTTTCACAAGCTTCATTAATTTCTTTAGCCTTCTCTATAGTGTAAACAGTAATATAGTCTGGCCTAGATTTAACTACCTTTTCAACTAAAGCCTTAGGTATTTGAACTAAGTGCCCAACATGTCCAATCTTAATATTATTATTAAGCATAACTTCTGCTTCTCTAAAATCAACAACTACAGCACCTTCATATCCAAGCTTCATAAATTCTTTAGATATAATAGGATTTCTTCCTACTTGCTTAGTCATAAAATAAAGCTTGATTCCATACTTATCTGCTTCTTCTTTTATCTTCCTTGCATTTTCTATTAAAGTATCTAGATCTATGACATAAGTATCTGGTAAAATTAATCCTTCTCTATGGAGACTAAATGCAGCTTGAACTAATTCTTTATTTCTTTCTACAGTCTTTTCAAGAAACACCTTTGCTCCCCCTTACTTATCTTTTCTTACTTCCTCTATTGAACTCTTTAAAATTCTGATTATAGTATCTGCCCCACTTCTCATTGGGTTGATTCTAATCATTCTCTTTTCAAGAGTTGGATCTGCTGCTCTAAATGTTCCAGAAACTCTATACATCATTGGAACAAATTCATATATTGATTCAGAGCCTACTGGATGAGAAGCTGCTCCATACTTAGTAGTTAATTCTAAGATTTCTTCCGCAATTTCCTCTTTAAACTCTACTAAAAGAACCTTAGATTGAGCATTTGCAAGGAAGGCATCCTTTATTTCTGGAATTTCTCCTTCTCTTAATCTTCTTACTAACTCCTCATTAACTTCAGATTGAATTGCTAAAGAAACTGGTGCATATACTAATCCCCTTAACGCTTCCATAGCCTCATGACCTTGCACTTGGCTTCCACCTGAGTAATTTAATGAATAAACCTTATCTATTAAATCCTTCTTACCTATTAATACTCCAACACCTTCTGGTCCTAATATCTTAAAGCAAGAAAAACTTCCAAGATCAGCTCCACATTGATTACCTATCTTTTTTACTTTTAAAGCTGCATAATTATCATCAGTAATTATTCTTATATTTTCATTACCTTCTTTTATTGTTGTTATTACTTCTTCTAACTCATAAGAATCATCTATCTTTTGTCTAGTATTTTGAACTAAAGCTCCTTTAATTTCAGGATGCTTAGAAATTACATTTTTAATATCTTCTAAATCATTAAAATTAGCAGTAATAACATTAAGTCCCATGGTTTCAATAGTAACCTTAGAAGTAGGATAAATTGGTGCATCATGAACTAAAATTGTATCCCCGCTTTTCATAAAACTTATAAGCCCCCATCTTATGGCTCCTGTTCCTGCTCCCCTTACTAATATTGCAGCTTCTGCATCAAATACTTCAGCAAAAACATTTTCTACTTTCTTAGTATAGGTAGGCTTATTTAATCCCTTTACTACCCCTAAATCACCTAGTGATAATATCTCTCTACCATCAAAATGCTTTGTTATAGTATCTATTATTTTAAATTGTAATTTCTTTGCTTCCTCTAAACTTATCGAATGTAATGGGTAAGTTCTCATAAATATCCTCCTATTTAAGGCCATAAATATTTTTTATATTATTAACTAACATATTTTCTACATGCTTGTTAGAGATTTCTTTTTCATATAATCTTGGTAAGAAACTATCTATTAAATAGCTATAACCAAGTCCTCCATTATCCTTAAAATGAGATTTCCTTGTAATATCCATGGATAATACTATTTGATTACTATATCCTCTATCACAAAGCTCCTTTAGCCAGTTTGCTCTATCTTCATCTGGTTGATAATTATTTTTCCCTATTGTATCAAAGGCGATATTAACACCTGTATCTAGCAATCTAAACATATATTCTAAGTCACCACTTAAATCAATATGACTTAAAGTTACTTTAGATAAATCTACATTAAACTTTTTAAATATTTCAATTTGTTCAAGACCTAATTTCCCTAAAGTCGTATGAGTAATTATTGGTTTTCCAGTTTCAATATGAGCTCTTGAAGATGCTTCAAAAACCTTAAGTTCCATATCTTCAATTCTTTTTAAGCTAGTTCCAACTTCTCCTATAACAGCGGCCTTTGTAGATGTTCCATCAATTCCATTTACAATTTCATCAACTAATATCCTTGCCATTTCTTTCTCATTAATTCTATAAACCTCTTCAGGTAAGAAAGGCTCCTTATAATATCCAGTTGCTTGAAGGATATTTAGACCAGTTTCTCTTATAACTTCTGCTACATACTCTGTATTTCTCCCCATGCCTCTATTAGTAACATCTATAATAGTAGAAACACCTTTATTCTTTAATTCCTTAAACTCTTCTATAGTTTGATTCTTATTGTTTAAGAAACAATCCTTATCTTTCTTTACACCAGATAAATCTATTGTTATATGCTCATGAGCATAAATTATTTCCTTCTCCATCTAAACCCCCCCCTTTTTGCTAATGCATAATTGATAATGCATAATGCGTAATTGTAGATATAATTCAGCTAAAGCTGAATTATGAAATTTATAAATTCCGAAGGAATTTAATCATTTATTTTTTCATTCTTTCATTTTATAATTCTTTAATTTTCCTAAACTCCGCAGGAGTTTATTCCCTAATTATGCATTTTGCATTATGCATTATCCATTACTTGTTCTTCTTCATTCTTTCATTCCTTCATTTTTTCATAACTCGGCCAAAGCCGAGTTATTTCATTAATTATCCATTATGCATTATCCATTAACTTACGCTGGTATTACATATAATCCAACTAAGTAAAGTACATTTATTAATATTCCTACTCCAATTGCTCCAACTGGACCAACTGCCATATCTACTATTGGTTTCTTTGAAGTCTTGTTTAATACATATAAGCCAACTACTACGAATAGTCCAAGTCCTGGTGCCATAGCTTGTGCAGCCATCATACCACCTATTAATAAAGCAACTTCTAAAACTTTACTCATTGCTGTTCTTATATTATCTCCACATTTTCTAACTCCTGGGAACTTGTCCATTAATTTAGCTAATCCGTCTAAGAAGAATATTTCTATAGCCATAACTGCAGCTCCAGCTACAAAAGCTAGTATTGGGTTTCCTATTAAGAATCCAACTACAAATACAAATGTCATACCTGCTGGTGCATAAACTCCAGTAGAAATTGCTGTTGTAGCTACTAGAGGAATAAATCCTATACCTCTTGCAAAAGCAGTCATAGCAGCTTCAGTATTTTTTCCTTCTGCTAAAAGATTTAAACTTATTGGGTCTCCAGCTACTAAACTTAAACTAGTTGCTGCTGAAATTAATCCACCCATTAATGCTAATATTGGTAAGTTCTTTTTAATTCTCTTAACTCTATCTTGGAATATTGATACTAAATCAATCTTTGGTGCATTTGGATCTGGTTTTTCTTGTACTGCAAATATAATCATAATTATCATACCAGCAAGTAAAGCCATACCTTCTTTATCTAATGTAATTGTTGCCCCACTACTCAAAGTAAATTTTCCATATATTTCTGTTATTTGTCTAATTATTAAAGCAACTATACCTGTTAATAAACCCTTTTTAGTTCCAAATTGATATGCAACAACTAGAGCTGGGAATACTGCAAAAGCAACAGTAATTGGAGTTCCAACTTGTTTTAATGGTTCTAAGAAGTTAACTGGTAACATTGCAAATAAATCAACTATAAATTGTAATCCGTAAACTATACCTATTCCGTATATAGCTCCTACTACACCTGAAATAATAGTGCCTTTTTTACCACTTGGGCAAAAAGCTCCAATGATATCTGTTCCTAATAAAATACTGTGAATTAAAATGATTGATGCAGCTATTGAAACTGGAATACCAAAACCAATAACTAATCCAAAACTGATTGCAAATGATGTTGCTGCTAAAGCCTTTTTATCCATTCTTCCATCTAAATACTCAGGAACGATTGGTCTAAAACCATCATTAAATACGGCTACTCCTGTGTTAGATAAGATTGCTGCTAGTGCTCCTAATAGTGCAACTACTACATATTGAAGATATTGCATATATAATTCCTCCCAAAATTTTATATTTTTTTATTTAAATTTAATAAATAACTAATCCTAATATTTTTCTTTATACCATCTTTATAATTTGTTTATTTTTTGGCCTTATCATTTACCTTAAAGAATATATTTAAGAATTACTGGTATAACTTCTTCTGCATGTTGTGCTGTAAATCCATAAGCTTTTTTACCTGCATCTACTTCTGCCTTAATTTCTGCTTCTGTTTTAATGTGACCCGGCATTGATACTGTTGCACAATTTCCCATTCCAAGTAATGCAATTGCCATAGCTAGAGCACCACCTCCACCAGTGTTGCAAGCTCCTAAATAAAAATCTGCTGTCCCAGTCTTTATAGCCATTGCAGCTTCTATATCACTTTTTATTTCTATTGTTGCTCTATCGCCTGCAATTTTAGCTGTAATATCAGCAACTTTTTGCTTGTCTATTTGTCCACCAATAACTATTCTTTTCATTTTAATTCCTCCATATTTAAATTATTTATGTATGATTTATTTAATTAATTTTTAAACTTGTGCTAATAATGTGCAAACATGCATTACTAAGAAATTCATTTCTTCTTTTGGAATTTCACCTATTACTTCTTTTAAATCCTTTACAAGATGCATGGACTCATTGTATTTTTCCTCTAATTTAAGAGATTCAAGTATTTCCTCATCAATATCATTTACTATTTCATTCTTGTCCATTCTTCCCAATGCTGAACATAGGTGAGTTATGAACATTGCAGCATTTTCTTCTACAAGTTTTATATTCTTTATATCATTAAAATACTCTATAACCTTTAATACCTTATTATAATTTTCTTCTGATAACATTCCCGATTCCTTGAAAATATTTAATCTAATATCTAATTCCATGACAAACCTCCAATGTACATTTTTTTGTATTTTCATATTGTAAATACCTCTTAGTATTGAGGCATTATTTTCTTTTCCATAACTAGTTCTTGATATTCCTTAACTTCTTCCGTATCTAATACTCTTGAGAAAAGCACGGGAACAATTGAATTTTCCTTATTTGCGATTATTACAGCTTCAGTATCTTTAATATTATTTTTTTCCCTATCTAGAGGTAGAAATTTAATATCATCTTTCCTATCTTGGATATCGTCTAAATTCCAGATAGCTACATCAATTTCATTTTCCTTAATTGCATTAATAAATTGACTATAGTTTAATGTAACATATTGAACTTCTAAATCTTTAAAATATGTTTTAGTTAGCATAAATTGATCTATTGAAGATGTATCTATTCCAACTCTAGTTCCTTTAGTGAACTTTCCATTAAAATCTTTTGCTACTACTATAATATGCTCATTAACATAACTAAAATCACCAAAGGTTTTGACTATTTGGATATTTTTATTATTTTCCAAATAATAATCTGCTGTTAGTCTAGAAGTAACTGCAAAATCATACCTGCCATCTTCTAAAGCTTTTAATCTATGATTAGATCCTCTCATAAAAGCAAGGTTAGTATTAACTCCATTATCATTCAAGCACTTATAAATACCTGTTGCTAGACCTTCATATCTCTTCGAGTAAGGTAATGGCATTACCCCTACTAAGGATTTAATACCAGTTAGCTCTAAAAGTTTTATATAGTCTATTTCCTTTATAAATGTTCCAAGATGCCCCCTAGATTCTAAGGTAACAGCCTCTTCTTGTTTTAAAAACTTTATAGCCGATTGAATGGTTCCCCTAGCTGTTTGATAACTATCAGCAAGCTCTGCAACTGTCTTTATCCTGTCTCCCTTGTTTAAAGGTAAAAACTCTACTGCTAAAGAAGTAATTGCAATTCCAAGTTTCTGCATAAGCTTACTTTGAACATCCATTATATCACTCCCTTGTGAATGTACAATATTTTGTATATTTATAGTAACATGTTATGAATACATTTTCAAGAGTTTTTTGAAAATTTATTTTATTAGGTTCCCCAGGGGAACCTATATTATAGGTATTTTTTTATTAGAAATTATTGCATTTTCAACAAATTCTTTATATCTCTTTTTACTAACAAATCTATCAAGCACTATTTCAGGGTTAATAATATTAAGCTTTCTATTACCAACAAACATTGTATAACTGGACCATTTATATTTCTTAGGATGATCAACTATATTAGCTCTTACAGGATTTAAATGAATATATCTGCTAAGCTCTAGTAAGTGCCCATAATCAGTTATCATTTCATAGAAATATCTTCCTTCAAATAAATGTCCTACACACTTGTATTTTAGATTGTAATAAAGTGCATAAGTAGAATTTAATCTCCTCATTAGACTTGTTAATGGCGCCTTATCTGTTTTTATTAATAGATGAACATGGTTACTCATTAAACAATAAGCAACTACCGTATAATTTAGTTCCTTATAGTATATTAAGCTTTCTTCTAATTTTCCTAAATAAACATTGAAATCTTCTAAATCATTAAATAACTTTTCTTTATGATTCCCCCTTGTTCCAACATGATATATGGCTCCATTTTGCCATTTAATTTTAGGTGTGCTCATACTTGTACTCCTTCAAATTGGTCTTAAATAATTTATCCTACATAACTTCCCATCAATGCTAATTATTTACCTCATAAATATTTTTATTCCTTAATTTGTAAAAAACATATAAAAAGCTGAGAAAGTCTAATAACACCTTCTCAGCTAGTCTTTATTTCTATACTTTTATTCAACCTATTTTAGCTTTTAATTTCTTTTTTAGGAATAATAATGGTTATTGTTGTCCCTTTGTTTAATTTACTCTTTAAACTAATTCCATAATCATTTCCGTAAATCAGTTTTATTCTACTGTCTACATTATTAATTCCTATTCCACTAAAATGCTGGCTTTTATTTTCCTTCTTTTCTTTTACCTCATCAAGCTTTTCTTCATCTATGCCAACTCCATTATCATATATCTCAATTTTAATACTATCATCGTCATTTTCTTTGATAAAAACTTGAATTTCTCCTTCTTCATCTGAAGGAAAGGCATGAAAGAATGAATTCTCTATAAATGGTTGTAATATTAGCTTTGGTATTAAATATTTATAACAATTGGGCATTATAAAATATTCAACCTTTATCCTATCTCCAAATCTTATATTATTAATTAGTACATAGTTTTTAAGGTTTTCTACTTCCTGTTCAATAGTAATAAATTCATCAGTTTTACTAATAGTATTTCTAATCATATTAATAAACGCATCTATTGCACTTACAGCCTTGTCCTTACTTCCTTGCCAAATTAGCCACTTTATACTAGATAAAGTATTGAAAATATAATGTGGATTTATTTGCATTTGGAGTGCATGAATTTCAGCCTTCCTCTTTTCTCTTTGTACTTTTACTAGTTCATCTACATACTTGTTAATATCTTTTATCATATAGTTATACGTTGATGATAATTCTTTTACTTCCTCTGGTCCGCTAACCTCTATAAACTCATCAAAATTTCCATTCTTAACTTTTGACATCTTATCTGCCAATAAATATAAAGGCCTTGTCATTTGTCTTACTAGTAAAAATATACCTGCTAAAATACATAAGGTTATGGAAACACATATGAGAACTATATTCCTAACATCATATATTTTTGATAAAGCCTTAGTATTATCTAATGTCCCACATATAGTTAAATTACAATAAGGTAATCTTTGAATAAATATAGTATTGCCATTTCTTTCATAACTTTTATTCAACTGCTTATTTTCAATTAATTCATTTATTTTCTCTCTAAAGTCTTCTTGAACTTTTCCAAGATTACCTTTCTTATTTGAAGATAATACTGTATTTTTCTCATCAAGCAAGACTATATCATTTATTTCAACTGTAAAATAATCATAAAACTTCTGGAAGCTTCTTTCTTTAATTATAAAATTAATAACTCCATAAGGCTTTTCATCTTGTAAATTCAATGCCTTTGATATAATTATTACAGGTTCATTCATAGTTGAAGATGTTATACCTCTTTCAAGGTACTCATAAGTTATAGTTTTATTATTTTCAATAGATTTTTTATTTATTTCTAGGTCTATTATTTCCTTAGCATCTATTTTTAGAAGCTCTGAGCTATTTAAGTAAGATTGTCCATTTAGTCCAACTACTAAAACACTCATATCATAAGAGTTCGAAGCTAATGCAGACTTCATCTGCTTTTTTAATTCATAAATTGTCTTAGATAATTCCCTTGTAGATAAATTTCCCTCAGTAAAATATGTTCTAAATGCTTTATGAGAGTTTATTGAGTCTATCGTTTTAACTATTTCACTATGAAAATCATAGATTTCATCATTTACTTGATCAAATATTTTCTTTTGAGATTCACTGTAGTTATCAGTAAATATTCCTCTTGAAATATTAATAATAATATATCCCACTGAAAATGAAACACATACTACTCCAATAACTACTACCAATAATATTTTTGCAAATAAACTATTTAGCTTCAGCTTCCTTATCACTCTCTATCACTCCCTGTTTGCAAACTAATCTTCTGTAGTTACTAGGTGTATGCCCTGTTATCTTTTTGAACACTCTACAAAAATAACTATGATCAGAATATCCTACCCTTGAACTAATTTCTGATACATATAGTTTACTATCCTTTAATAATTCGCAAGACTTTTCTATCCTAATCCTATTTAAGTATTCTGAAAACCCTTCCTTGCAATGATTATTAAAATAATATGATAAATAATAGTAATTAAAATTAAAAGCCTTTGATAAATCACTTAATTCCAAAGTCTTATCATAATTCGCCTCTATATATTCTAAAATTACATTAATTCTATCTTCATCTAAGTTCACATTCTTATTAATAAACTCATTTAATTCCAAAACTATTTCTTCAATTACCCTTTTAAATTCTTCTAAATACTGAAGCTTATCAATCTTTTTAAAATAGTTTTGCCTTAATTCCTCTGCTTCTAAATCATAGCTCTCTAAGTTTACTATTAAATTATAAAGTAAATTTTTAACTAGATTTTTAAGCTTATATTCATCCATTTTAGATGATATTGCTAAATCAATATAGTTCTCCATAAAGCTTATTGCAGAAGTAAAATCCTTTCGCTTTAATAAGTTATCATACTTACTTGAATCAAACTTTTCTATTTTTTCTTCTAAAGAAATTTTTTCTGAGTATAATAAAATTTTATTTTCATAGTAAAACTTCAATGATAAGTAAGGAATTAATTTTTTATTATATATTTCTCTAACATTAGCTAAATTATCAAACTTTGAAGTAATTACAAAAAACATATTTTTGTGAATTATTTTATTTTCTATATATTTTTCAATTTCACTAACTATTTTCTTATCCTCATTCATTCTATAATTAATTAAGTATGATAAAACTTCCTCATTTAATATAAACTTAATAAATGCATAGTCATGATTTATCAAATATTCTTCAATTATACTTTTTACTTCTTTTACAGTTTCTCTATTTTTACCATAAGCTTGTTTAATATTTATTCCTAAAAGTCTAAAGCATGTATTAGGGAAAATGGTATAAAAACTATTATTATCAATGAAATCATCAAAGCCAAGAATATACCTTTCAAGTATATTACTATAATACATATCTTCATCTTTAATTAATTCTAATCCTGGAATTCTATCAACAGCTTTATTTAAGGTAACTAATAACTGATTTGGATTTAAGGTAGGTTTTAAAATATAATCTACTGCTCCACTAAGAAGTGTATCTTTTACATATTCAAAATTATCATAACTGCTTAAAATTATAATTTGAACCTCTGGGTATTTTCTTTGAATTACTTTAGAAAAATCCACCCCATTTAAAATAGGCATAACTATATCTGATATTACTATATTAGGTTTTAAAGTTTCAATTAACTCTAATGCTTCTTGACCATTAGTTGCCTCTCCAACTATTGTAAATCCTTCTCTTTCCCACTCAATCATATGCTTCATACCTTGTCGCATTATAAATTCATCTTCCACAATCAGAACCTTACAATATTTCTTACCCATTATACCTCCTCTTAAATCCCCTGGGGTAAATCCCCTGGGGATTTACCCCAGGGGATTTATCCCAGGAGGATAATTACCCTTTTACAACTTAGATATTATAAAACTTAAATCTATATCTTCTTTAGATGAAATAGTAAATTCATCATGCACTAAAGCTCCCCAGCTATCATCTCCACCTACACCCATTTGCTTAGCTATAATTCTAACCCATGTGTAATTAATAGGTGGAAGTTCATATATATGCATTGCATTTTCAAGCTCATAAGCACTATATGGTAATACACTTATTTCAAATGGATTATCAGTATAAGTGAATTTAAGCCCTTTTCCCTGAGAATCTTTTACCTTTAGCCATCTGACATTAGTTCTATTTCCACACTCTTGAGGAATTAAGTATTTTGATAAATTATTCCTAGATGTGCTTTCAAATATTCCAAGTCTTGCACCATTATTACGATCAATATAATTTTCCTCTGGTCCATAACCATAGTACTCAAAATTGCTTAAATTCTTTTTCAATTTAAAGTCCATAGAATATAAAGGTATCTCTGATAATCCCTCTACTCCATCATAATGTATATCAACTTTTATATTTCCATCTGGAGTTACAGTATATTTAACTGTATTACTAGTTTTAACTCTTGTAGGCAGATCAAATTTATAAATTAATGATATTTCTTTATCACTTTCTTCAAATTTAAAGTCAACTAACCTTTGATGTAATCCTGCTATTTGCCAATCTGCAGTTCTAAAATTATGAGCATTTCCTCTATCATTATCAGTTGTAGCTCTAAAGAAAGAAGTTCTTGGAGCTCTTGTTATATATTCCACTCCATCATAACAAAGAGAAATTAATCCCCCTTCTTGGATGGAAAAGATCATCCTAAAGTCTTTACCTACAACCCCTATATTTACATCTCCATGAATAACTTTAAATTCCTGTTCATCAATGCTATTATAACCTTTACATTCATTACAGTTAATCTTGTAAACAGATTGTCCAAAAGCTAATTCATAACCTTTTTTAGCCCATAATTTATCATCATTTAATCTCATACTTACATTATAACTATATTCCCCTTCACTTTCAATTAATGGGTAATTTATAGTTGTATATTTGCTTTCTCCAGCTCCAACATCTACATTATCTAATTTTTCATCAAAAATTCTTACCCCATTCTTCTCTATATAAGCAACAAAATAATAATCCTTTGTTCCTATAAATAAATTATTATTTTTTATAGTTACTCCATTTTTATCTGGAATAATTTCTATATTAGAATAAAGTTTCTTAACCTCTTGTGCTTTTGGAGATATAGTTCTATCAGCATATACTATTCCATCTGTACAGAAACAATAGTCTGTTGCCCTATCATCAAAGTCTCCACCATATGCTAAGGTCTTAACTCCATCCTTTTCTACTTCAATAGCTTGGTCTATATAATCCCAAATAAATCCTCCTTGATACATAGGATATTTATTTTCAAGATCTGTATAAAGCTTCATTCCTCCACAGGAATTTCCCATAGCATGCATATACTCACAACTAATATATGGTTTCTTTGGATTATTACTTAAATATTCTTCAATATCCTTAGGTTTAGCATACATTCTACTTTCCATATCACTAGCATCATCAAATTCTCTATTCCAGAATACCCCTTCGTAATGTACTAATCTTGTATCATCTTTCTTATGGAAGTATTTTGTCATTTCTAAAATATTTTCTCCTGCATATGATTCATTTCCACAAGACCAAATTAATATAGATGGATGATTTTTATCTCTTTCAACCATTGATTCTGCCCTATCTAAAACTACTTCCTTCCATTCTGGTAATGAGCCTGGAATATTCCATTCTGGATCACATGCCCCCATCTTTTGCCAAGAACCATGACTTTCTAGATTTGCTTCATCAATTAAATAAATTCCATATTCATCACAAAGATCATACCATAAAATTTGGTTTGGATAATGTGATGTTCTTACAGCATTGATGTTATGCTGCTTCATAAATTTAATATCCCATAACATATCTTCCTTAGTTATTGCACGACCTTTTCTACAGTTGAATTCATGTCTATTTATACCTTTAAAAACTATTCTTTTACCATTAATATGGATAATATTGTTCTTTATTTCAAAAGTTCTGAATCCAACTCTTTGAGGTACTACTTCAATTAACTTATTATCTTCATCTAAAACTTCAATATATAAAGTATATAAATAAGGTTTTTCTGCACTCCAAGGCTTTACATCTTTAATTACAGAATTAAAATATATTATAGATTTTTCAAGTTTAACATCTCCAAAATCATAAACTAAATTATCATTAGCGTCTTTAAGATAAGATTTAATCTTATAATTTTTATAATTATCTAAAGAAGACATTAATTCTAAATTTACATTTAGATTCCCATTTTCGTATATTTCGTCTAAAGTTGATTTTATGAATATATCCCTTATATGAACTTCTGGAATTGCATATAAATAAACATCTCTAAATATTCCTGAAAATCTCCAGAAGTCTTGATCTTCTATCCAACTTGCACTACTTCTTTTATACACTTCTACAGCTAATTTATTTTCTTCATTTTCTTTTATATAATCAGTAATTTCAAATTCTGAAGGTGTAAAAGTATCTTCACTATATCCAATAAACTTTCCATTTATCCATACATAAAAAGCAGTTTCCACTCCTTGAAATGATATAAATACCTTCTTTCCCTTTAATTCATCTTTCAAATTAAAATACTTCACATAACTTCCAACAGGATTGTACTCCTTTGAGATATGGGGAGGTCTAAGCTCCTCTACTCCATCCCAAGGGTACATCGTGTTAATGTACTGACGCTTATCATAGCCTTGCATTTGAATGTGTCCTGGAACATCTATATAATCAAAGCTTCTACAATCATAATCTTCCTTGTAAAAATCTTTTTCTCTTCTTTCTGGGTTCACAGCATAAGAAAATTTCCATTTTCCATTTAAATCTTGCTTTAATGGCATATCATATCCTAATGATATATCTCCTAAATTTTCATAGAATAAATGATCTGAATGTGCATCTAATCTATTTACTCTGAATACTTCTGGGTTTTCTAGCCATTCTAATGTTGGCTTAATATCTTTTGACATTTTCCTCCTCCTTTATATAATCCCCAGGGGAAAATCCCCTGGGGATTTTCCCCTGGGGACCAATTATTAACCCTTTATTGAGCCTGTCATACCAGCTACAAAGTGTTTTTGCATTAAGAAAAATATTATTGCAGTTGGTAATGTTGCTATAACTACAGCAGTCATTATCATTCCATAATCTGGAGTATAAGATGAACCCAAAGCTGAAATAACTAACGGTAATGTTCTTTTATCTGGAGATTGCAGTGCAATAAGTGGCCATAAATAACTATTCCAACTTGCCATAAATGTAACTATAATTGCTGCTGCATAAGTTGACTTCATTGTTGGGATATATATCTTAAAGAAAATCCCTAGCTCTCCAAGTCCATCTATTCTAGCTGCTTCTATTAAATCCTTAGGAAAGCTTTTTGTGTTTTGCCTAAAGAAAAATATTAAAAATGCTGTTGCAACAGCTATGATTATTACTGAACCATTAGTATTTAGTCCTATTGCTTTTAAAGGTCCAAAGTTTTTAAAACTACTAAATAATCTAAACAATGGTACCATCAGTGCTGCAAAAGGAACCATCATAGAAAGTAATATGAAATTAAACACTTTATCTCTAGTTTTATTTTTATAAACTTCAAATGCATATCCTGCTAGAGATGAAACTATCATAGCTATTGAAGTTGTAACAATTGCAATTATAAAAGAATTCTTAAATGCAGTAATGTATTTCAAATCTGAAGCTAATAAGTTCTTTAAATTTTGTATAAAATATCCTCCAGGTATTAGTGTCCCCCTGGTTACATCTACTGATTTATTTGTTATTGCAATTATCATCCAAATGAATGGAAATATAGAAATAAATGATACTATACTTAGAAAAGTGTACTTTAAGAAACTAACTATACTAAACTTTTTATTCATCCTTATCACCTCCAGCTTTTAATTGAATAAAGGATAATACTACTATAATTATAACTATTATATATGAAATTGCAGCTGCATATCCAAAATTTGGTGAATATTTAAACAATAAATTATATATATATTGAGAAATAGTTATAGTTGCATTTGCTGGTCCACCATTAGTTATATTTACAGTTTCATCAAATAATTGCAGTGTTCCTATCGTTGAATTAATTGTTGTAAATAAAATTATTGGCTTCAATAATGGAAGAGTAATGCTTTTAAATCTCATAAAAGCACTTGCTCCATCAATTTCTGCTGCCTCATATATTGAATCGTCAATAGATTGCATACCCGCTAAGTAAAATACCATATTATATCCTGTCCATCTCCATGTTATAGCTATAATTATTAATACCTTTGCCCAAACAGGATGTGTTATCCATGCAATTGGTTCTGCAATAAGATTAATCTTCATTAAAATTGCATTTACAAAACCATCTGTAGCGAACAAGCTTTTAAAGATGATAGAATATGCAACTAGAGATGTAACACAAGGTAGGAATATTGCCGTTCTAAAGAATCCTCTTGCCTTTAATTTCTTATCATTTAATAAGGCTGAAATAGCAAGAGCTAGAATTATCATTAATGGAACTTGAATAATCAAATACATAAGTGTATTAAATAATGCCTTTTTAAAAGTAGAATCTGTAAGCAATCTCTTATAATTATCTAAGCCCGTAAAGCTTAAATTATTACCCATCCCACTTTTTAGCGAAATAATAAAGGCCTGAATCATAGGATAAAACACAAATACTGTTATTAAAATTACACTTGGCACAATAAATAGCCATGCTTTTTTATCTAATCTATTTTTTAAAGATATATTTTTACTACTGCCTTTCAAAAACTAATCACCTCTTTTAAAAGAAATAGCCATTTACTAATTTAATTTTTAATAAATGACTATTTTTTATTATTTATAAATTTATAAAAATATTACCCTGTATATAATTTTTTATAATTTCCTTTCCTTCAGTATATTAGGAGATAGATATTGTATTCTGGTAACTTGGAGCCTGCGAGGTCACAAAGAATATAATATTAATCCCTATTTTTCATAATTCCGAATGAAATGAGGAATTATTACCTTCAGTTTTGAAAGAGATAAATATTATATGACGGCGACTTGGAGTTTACGACGGAGCAAGGAATATAATATTTATCTTCTTTCTTTATTGAGCTACTGCTGCTTCAATTTGAGTTTGATATGATTTTAATGTTTCATCAACATCTGCCCCACCTAATATAGCTTGAACAGCTTCTGTCATAATATCTTCAACTGCATAAGTGTGTAATCCATAATTTACTGATGGAACTTCACTTGTCCATTTAGCGAAATCTCCGAATATTTCTTGTCCAGCGAAGAAATCATTTCCCTTTGAATAATTAGGTGCTCCTGATGCTGCATTTAAAGTACTAACTAAATTTATAGCATCAGCTAAATCATTCATTAAATCTACATTTGATGCAAAAGTCTTACCTAAGAAATCTACTGCCATATCTGTATTTCCTACATTCTTAAGTGCATACCATCCAGCTCCACCTATAGATGAAGCATTTACTGAATCTGCATTGTTAGACATTTTAGGGAATGCTGCTATAGCCCATTTACCACTTTGATCTTCTGCATTTCTTATAGAAGGCGTAATCCAACATCCTGTAACTACTGAAGCAACTTCACCATTATTAAATGCACCTACAAATTGATCCCAATCTGCTGTTTGTTTTGCAATCCCTGCTTCTGTTAAATCTTGATATATCTTAATTGCATCCTTTAATGCTTGATTATCTGCTACAGTTACCTTTCCATCATCACCTGTGTACCATGATCCAGCACTTTGTAACATCATTCTAATTTGTCCTAAATCACTTGGATCTAATGTTAACATATAAGCTCCTGTCTTTTCTTTAACTGCCTTACCTATTTCAATATATTTTTCCCAAGTTAGGTTTTCCATATCTGCTTTTGTATAACCTGCTTGTTCAATTAAATCTGTTCTATAGAAGGTAGCTGCTACTCCACTGTCAAATGGGATTCCATATAACTTTCCATCTATATAATTAACACCAGTTTTATATTCTGCAAAATCTTCTGGCTTAGCTACTGAAGATAAATCTGCAAATTCATCTTGATAAGCTTGTAAGTATCCTTGTATTCTATAATCTTCTACTAATACAACGTTAGGAAGTCCTTCATATGAACCTGATGAAAGGCTTGTATTTAATTTTGCTACAATATCATCTTGAGCCATAGTAACTACTTCAATTTCAGCATCTGGATTATCTTTTAAGTATATTTCCTTTGCCTTATTTGCTGCTACTATATTGAAGGCTTCATCCCAAGCCCAAATAGTAATCTTTTCACTTGCGGCATCTCCTGTATTTTCATCAGTCCCGCCTGATGTATTTCCACTACAAGCAACTAGTCCAAAAGATAATACTGCTGCCATGATAATTGATGTCAATTTTTTAATTCTCATTTAAACCCCTCCATATATATAATTATCCCTATTTAATATATTGTAATGCTTTACAACTTCTGTATTAATAGTAACATATGGCTTTAAGAATTTTTTAGAAAAATATTTATTAAAACTTTTAATATTTTTAGATTTGCTTTTCTACTTTTTTATAATACTTATATTATTTTTAGATTTTAGGACTTTTTTTAGATTTAACTTCTTCATATATAAAAAAGACCTAACTAATAGTTAGCTCCAAAATTTTTAATATTATCTATGTTTAGACCACTTGAGTATAAGTATTTTTTCTTTTGATTCTAATAACCTGCTTATATTATGTATAGATGTAACTCCAACTATATTATCATCAAAACTTCCTTTAATTTTAGCTTCTAATAATCTTCCTGTAGCAAAGCCAGCAGAACAAACTATCAATATATTTTTACTTACAATCTTCAACACTTATATAAGTTCTAGAATTAATCAAAAATTTTAATATTTCTAAATATCTTATATTCAATTCAATTTACTTGACCCCTAGTTACTCTATAATTATTTTTGTATTTATTATACATCTTTATAGTTATTAAAAAAATAGATTAAGAAGATATTAAATTCATCTCCTTAATCTATTTCTCTCTTTTTGTCTATTATTAAAATCTCTATTCCAATTAAGCCTATAGCTATAAGTAATAATAAGATTGTATTATTTTCTCCTATATTTATAATACTATTTTTTGTTATTGCAAAAGTAGTTGTAGTCATATTAAATAAAAAACAAAACACTGAAAATAAAACAAATAATATTTTTCTCATAACTCTCCTTTTCTTTCCCTTCTTTATAATGCTATTTTGTAATTCTCTTATACCTAATTAAACTAAATCTCTTTACTACCTTTTTCTTATGTAAATCATAAAAAGATTAAAATCTGATAGACTTTAATCTTTTAAATTAACATTTTTATACAATATCATAACAATATAATAATAGATTTCTTGCTAATTGTCAATTTATTGGTATTCTACCAATAAACACATATACTCATTAATAAAATTTAAACTGTTTTTTACATATCTTATTCAGCATAATTATTGTTTATAAGAGGCATATATAAATGCCTCTTAATCAATATTTTTAATTTTATAATTAGCTTTATTAGTATTAATATTATACTGCTTGTTTCTTTCTATATGTTAATACAGCTATTCCAACTAAGCTTGCCATTAAAGCAACTGCTAGAACTCCCATATTATTTGAATCTGATGTAGCTACTAAATCAGAATTTTCTTCATTCTTATTGTTTGTATCTGATTCTGTATCTGTATCTGTTTCAGTATCTACTTCTGTATCAGCATCTGTTTCTGTGTCTGTTTCTGTGTCTGTTTCTTCATCAGCTACTGCTTCTGATACATTAACTGTAAATATTTCAGTATAAGTAGTATCTCTTTGAACATAAGATACTTCTACCTTTTGCTCACCAATAACATTAGCATCAAAGCCTTCTACAGTTACGTATTCAGTTAAATCTACATTATAGTTCATATCATCTATAGATGTAACTGTAATATCAAGTTCTTCGCCTTGAACATATTCAGTTTTACCAGTAACTTTTATACCTTCAATTACTGCTGCTATATCTGAAACTTCAATAGTACCTACTCTTCCAATTAATCTTAAGCTTAAAGCTTTTAATGATAATGGTTCATAAGTTTTATCTTCTCTGTACCATCCTGCATTTGCATTACCAATAAATTCAATAGGTTCTACTCCTAATTCTGCTGCTTTTAATAAAGATTCTGCGTAATAAAGAAGACTTCCTCTTTTTAAGTGATATTGAGATGTAATTAAAGATACGCTATCAACATCATAATCCTTATAAAGCATTTCGAAGCTGTTTGTTGCATTACCAGCTGTATCTGGAGCTGCCTCTTCTACAATGATACGGCTTTCATCTATTCCATTAGCTACTAACCAATCACGCATTCTACGTCCTTCTGTCCAACCATTCTTTTCTACTCCACCAGTTACTAAAACATAACTTTCTGGATATTTTAAAGCACTAGCCTTAGCAACTTCTAATCTTCCAATTAATTCATCTGTCATAGTTCCATCTTCATTTAATGCAAATCCTAAAACTATGAAAGCATGTTTTTCTGGGTTTTCTATTCCATCTGGAGCAACTCCAATATTTTCAATCATATCACTTTCGATCCAGTCCCAATATTCAATAACTGAATTCCAAATTTCATGATATTTTGGAGAAGCAACTTTTAATTGTTCTAAGTGTTCAATAACATCTACTCTATATCCTTCTGAATAGAAAGTTATAAGTTCACCAATGATATCCTTTACTTTTTGAGTTGCAGTATCTCTGTTTATTTTTTCTGGTTCTGAAACGTTAACATTAAATATTGTTTTATAAGTAGTACCTCTTTCAATATAAGATACTTCTACATTTTGCTCACCAATAGTTTCAGTATCAAAACCTTTTACAGTTACATAATCAGTTAAATCTACATTATAGTTATTGTTGTCTATAGATGTAACTTTAATATCAAGTTCTTCACCTTGAACATATTCAGTCTTACCAGTAACTTTTATACCATTAAGCCCTGCTACTATATCTGAAACTTCAATAGTATCTACTCTTCCAATTAATCTTAAGCTTAAAGCCTTTAATGATAATGGTTCATAAGTTTTATCTTCTCTGTACCATCCTGCATTTGCTTCACCAATAAACTCAATAGGTTCTACTCCTAATTCTTCTGCTTTTAATAAAGATTCTGCATAGTAAAGAAGACTTCCTCTTTTTAAGTGATATTGAGATGTAATTAAAGATACGCTATCAACATCATAATCATTATAAAGCATTTGGAAGCTGTTTGTTGCATTACCTGCTGTATCTGGAGCTGCCTCTTCTACAATGATACGGCTTTCATCAATTCCGTTAGCTACTAACCAATCACGCATTCTACGTCCTTCTGTCCAGCCATTCTTTTCTACTCCACCAGTTACTAAAACATAACTTTCTGGATATTTTAAAGCGCTAGCCTTAGCAACTTCTAATCTTCCAATTAACTCATCTGTCATAGTTCCATCTTCATTTAATGCAAATCCTAAAACTATGAAAGCATGCTTGTCTGGATTTTCAATTCCATCTGGAGCAACTCCAATGTTTTCAATCATATCACTTTCAATCCAGTCCCAATATTCAATAACTGAATTCCATATTTCATAATATTCTGGTGATGTTACTTTTAATTTTTCTAAGTGTCCAATAACATCTACTCTATATCCTTCTGAATAAAGAGTTATAAGTTCACCAATTATATTCTTTACTTCTTGAGAAGCAGTGACTCTATCTATAATTCTTGCTTGGATTCCATTTAATGTGCTTGCAAAAGCAGTTGTAGCCATATTAAAAACAAAACATATAGCTAATAAATAAGTAGTTACTATCTTGCCTAATTTTCTCATTCTTTCTATCCTCTCTAAAAATAAATTGTCTTTTAATATTGCTATTGCAATTTCTCACCCTTTTTAATGTACAAGTGACTTGTACACCAAAACTTTAACATTTGTTTCTTATATATCTTTTGTTTTTATACTCTCTAAATTAATTCTCCTTCCTATTTTATTTTTTGTAAATTTAGTTTTTGAATATAAAAAGACCAATGCCTAATAAGACATTGATCTTGCCTGAATTAACAGTTACACTCAACGTTTACATTGATTATGATAACGTAAACATTTCCAATAGTCAATCATTTTTTAAATATTTTTTAAATATTTTTTATATTTTTTTTATACAGATTTAAATCATTTTTAATTATTTATTTTACATTGTGCGACAGCTCCAAATTTTACATTGCTTCTCCATCATCATAATTATTATTAATAACTTGTGATTTTAATATCATACATCTCCTTATATACTAATGGACAGTTTTTAAACTTGTGTGCTATAAATTATGAAGCATTTCTATCTAATATGTTTTTTAGTAGAAATATAAGAGTTTAGAGATAGAAATATATATATAATAAATATCAATATAATGAATATCCCAACAGTTTCTGCCAGGCCATTATAAGTAAAAGGTATAATAAGTAGTGGAATAAAAGCAATTGTTATAATATAGTTCCTTTCTCTTATAAAGTTAATAATAGGCTTTAAGATTACTAATATTATTAATAATATAGTTGAAAAAATTCCATAATCATAAGAAAACATTAAAATTGGATTTTCAAAATTAACTACTCCCAAAACATATTGACTAACATAATTTGAATTTCCTATCCCTCTTCCTATTAGAAAGGAAGGATACCTATTGTAGAATTGCATTTCTCTAATGCCAAGCAAGCGTCCATTAGTTACGTCTCCCCAAGCTGCTGCTTCCTTAAACTTATCCCATATATATTTATCTACAATTGGAGTCGTTAAAAATATTATAATGATAAGTGGTAATATAAAATAAGGGATGCTTCTTCTTCTACAACATGAAAATGCATATATTACACTTAATAGTAGAACTGAGAATAATGATATCCTTCCTGCTGCCAAAACTGTTCCAATTAAAGCAATAATTATATCTAGAATTATTAAAGCATCACTTTTCCTTTTAAAAAATTTATTGAAGATTATATTAAAGCTTATAAATATTGCATAATACCAACCTGCAGTTAATGGATGTCCAATAATACCACCAGTTCGCCCTATATTTATAGACATAAAAACCTGAGCAATAAAAGCTACATAAATAAATATATTTAAACTTTTAACTATTTTAGGAAAAATTAAATTCATTCTTATCTGTCTATAATCTAGTAACAATATAATTAATGGGGCTATAAAGCCTATTACAGTTCTAAATAAATCTGAAAGGCTATATCTATTTTTTATATATCCTATAAAAATAATAGATCCTATAGATATAAAAATAATAATACTACTCTTACTAAATTTATTGTTTTTACTTACGAATATAAAGATAATTATTGCTATAGGAATTATATGATAATTAAGTATGATTGTACCTGTCAAATTATTTAAGTAACCTCTTATTCCTTGGCTTATAATAACTATGCAAAAGAATAAAAATAATATTAGTTTTTCATTAATGTTTAAAATAGCTTTAGCATAGGCATCTTTATCCATAACATTCCTCACTTATTCTTTTATATGACAACATACTATCTACTACTTTTTAAAATTTTCTTATAAATCTCTAAGTGAGATAAAATGTATTTTTCTTTTGTAAAATTTATAGCAAAAGTTCTATAAGCACCTTTTTTCAAGGATTTATATAAAACTTTATCCTCATATAGCTGATTTATCCTGCTACTAAAAGCTTTTATATCTTTCAAAGGAACTAAATATCCATTAAATCCATTAATTACTTCCTCATTGGTGCCTGGAATATTAGTTGCTATAACAGGAACCCTTTGAGAAAATGATTCTAAAGGCACTAGCGGAAGCCCCTCAACATATGAACATAATAAAACTACATCTATATATTTTAAATGGTCTATTATGTTATCCTTGCTACCTAAAAGGTATATATCTTCATTCAAGCTATTATTATTTATATATTCTTTTAGTCCTTCCAATTCTTCACCCTCTCCAATTAAGAAGAATTTAATATTTTTATTAGTTTTAGTAACTTCTTTTGCTACATCAACAAAATCATATACTCCCTTATAATCAACAATTCTGCTAATTTGAGCTACTGTGAAAAACCTCTTCTTATTATCCACTAATACCTTATCTACACTTTTATTCTCTTCTTTTATTTCTACAGTATTATATATTGTTGTAATTCTTTTTTTATCTAACTTACACTTTTCAACTAAAACTTTCTTTACAGAATTACTAACTGAAATAACATCAATATTTTTAAGAGCTAATCTAGTAAAAAAAAACTTATCTTCTATACATAGGTGCTGAGTGTGTATGACCTTTACCCCTGTAAAAAATGAAGCTATCTTAGAAATTAGAGTAGTTAATCTATGATGACTATGGATTAACTCTATATTTTCCTTTCTTACTATCTTTATTGTCTTAACAATATTCCATAATATACTGAAAATATTAGTTAAGCTTGGATCCTTTACTTTATAATGCTTAACTCCTATCTTAAGAAATTCTTGCAAAAGCTTACCTCCAGCACTTGCTAACACTAGCTTATTGTTATTTTTAAGCTCTTTGCAAAGTTTTAAAATACATTTAGTATCTCCACCTAAGTGAGTTGAACTATTTACATATAAAATGTTCAAACTAAACTTCTCCTTCTATATACTTTTCAATTTCAGAAATTATATTATTTGTGTTAGAAATATAATCTTTAATTTCAAAATTTTTTATTGCTTCAATCTCAAAGCATAAATCCTTTAAGTCTTTAATCTTCTTTAAGAATCCAATCTCGCTAAACTCAGAAATTATTTCTATTTGATGATTATCTACATGTTCTTTAAAATCCTTAAGCCTAGGAATGGCTATTATTCTTTTTCTTAATTTTATAGCTTTAATTATTGTTCCAGTTCCTCCATGAGTTATAACTATATCAGAATTTTTTAGAGCCTCTTCATATTCTTCTTTATTTATAAATTCCTTAAACTTATAGTTTTTAGGCCTATATGTGCTATATCCTATTTGTGCAAATACCTCTTCATTTATTTTATTTTCTTCAATCAACTTATCTATTTCGATAAGTAATCTATTGAATTGAAATCTTTGAGTGCCAACTGTTATAAATATCATATAACTCCTCCTTAATAGGATTATTAATAATAATCATTAATGTTCCATAAAATACAAAGCATAATCCACAACTAATTAATAAAGACACTATATTAGTCTTAAGTAAAGAAGTAATAAAATTTACCAAAATAAAATTAACTAACCCAAATAAAAAATAAATATTGCTTTTTTTAAAAAGTAATCTTATATCCAAGTACTTCTGTACTAAAATTACTTTTAAGGTTGTAGAAGTTAACTCTGATAAGATAACTGCAACTACAGCCCCTGTTATTCCAATTATCGGTATTAGTATAAAGTTTGAAATCAAACTTACTAAAGCCGCAGAAATAATTGGAATGATATACTCTTTATTTTTGTTAGTAGGTACTATATATTGATTAGAAAATACTAATCCCACAGGTATAATTATGGCTATTAAACTAATTGTCATCATATATGGAGTTATTAAAGTAAATTCTTCTCCAAAAAATAATGGAATAAACTTATTAGCTACTGCTGCCATAGAACTTGCTCCAAATACTCCAATACAAATAGTAATTTGTAAGGACTTTTTTAAATACCTTTCTATCCTCTCAGTATTATTTTTCTCATATAAATTTGCTATTGTAGGCATTAAGACGGTACTTAAAGATGTAATAAAAGCTAATGACATCCTAGGGACCTTTAAACTTTGAGAATAGTATCCAATTTCAGTTATACTAGTTAATGAACCTACAATAATTTGATCTGCCACAGTATAAAGCTGTATGCATATTTGTGGTATAAAATATACAATGGATTCTTTTATAAAGGGTTTTATGTTAAGCCTTGAAATATCAAGTTTATTAACATGTTTAAATATAGATATCCAATAAGTAAGACTACCTAAAAAACTTGCTGTAGAATTTATTAAAATATATATTCCAATATCATCATAGCTCTTTACAAAAGTTAAAATTAAAATTACACATATAACTCTAATTACTGTATTCCTAACTACTATCTTTTTAAAATTTTCAAGACCTATATAAAACCAACTTATATCTAAAATGGCTGATAATAATATTGGTAATTGAAGTAAAAATAATAGTTTTAATGATTTACCTAAGGTAAGAAAAAATATGATATATACTACTGTTGCTATCAAGCTTGAGCATACTTGTAAACTCCATATATTCCAAAAGGTTTCACTCATTGTTGTTTTAGATTCCCTTTTAAAAGCTATATGTTTACTTCCATATCTATCTATTCCTAACTTTGCAAAAGAAGAAAACAGTACTGCAAAGGATGAAGTATAGTCACTTCCCCCTACGCCATTAACTCCTAGTACTCTAGAAATATAGGAAGCCGTTATAAATGGTAATATTAATATTAGGCATTCATATACAATGTTATAAAGATAATTTTTTAAAATTTTTTTATTACTCATAACTTTTCTTTACTTTCTTTAAATAATTAAATATTCCTAATTTCCATAGAACTATTCTTAACTTATCCCTTACATAAACTTCCTTAAGAAATAAAAACTCTTTTATACAAATATTTAAATCTTTATAATGTGATTTCTTATACGTCTTATAGCTGTTTCTTATATTTTCATTAGTATAATGATAAATAAAATAGGACAATACATAAATTTTAAATATCCTAAGGCTATTCTTACTAACATTAATTTGTTTTTCTTCTATATAATTAATAACGCATTGCATTGCATAATAATAATCTTCTGTAAGTTTTTCATTCTTTTTATGAACGGTTGATCCTTCCCTTTGCCTATAAAAATATAATGCTTTATCAATATAAGCTATTTTCTTAGCATTATAAATGATTTTAAAAACTGGAAATATATCTTGAATATATCTTCCTCTCTCAAATTCAAAACCATTATCATTTAGTAAACTTCTTTTAAATATCTTATTCCAAAGTTGTCCTTGAATTTTATATTTAAGCATCATGTCTATTATTTCAGAGCTATCATAAAAACCAAAATAAGGCATGTCCTTCAAAAACTTAATAATATTCTCTTTGTTATAATAAAGATAGTAATTAGTAATAACTATCTCTGCATCTGTTTTTAAAGCTATTTTCATTACTTTCTCTAACATCTTTTCATCTAAAAAATCATCAGAATCAACAAATGATATATAATCTCCATTCGCATAGCTTAAAGCTAAATTCCTTGCTACTGATACCCCTTTATTTTCTTGAGTTAAAATTACTAAGTTTTTAAATTTCTCCTTATAAGAGTTTACAATTTTAAGGCTGTTATCTTTAGAGCCATCATCTACAATAATAAGCTCATAATCCTTATAACTTTGATTTAAAATACTCTCTAGACACTCTTGTAAATATTTTTCCACATTATATATAGGTAAAATAATGCTAATCATAACTTTACTCATTTAAAACCTCTAATAAAACTCAATATTTTTCCTTTTAACTTAGATCTAAATATCTGATGTGGTTTTCTCCAAGTGCCTTCATAATGATGAATAGTATAGGTATTGTCAGTAATTATTGGTTCTTGCCAAGAATGTCTTTTAGGATAGAAATATTCCTTAGGGTAAATTGCTACCCCATCATAAAAATATGAGACCTTATTGTTAATTGCTTTATACCCTAGATGTTTTGCAATTATAGTAAGATGAATTGGAATTGCTAATTCACTAAGTTTTTCTTTATAATCCTCATAATTCAGATTATTATAATACTTTAAAACTTCTGAAATAAACCTGTCATACTTTTCACATCCCCAAATTGCCATGTTAATCTCGTAATCCTCTAGCCCTCCAAAAGAAGAATGCTCTAAGAAATCATTTAAAGGTTTCAGTACCTCCATATCAGTATCTAAATATATTCCACCATAGTTATATAGTGCCCACAGTCTACAATAATCTGCTAGAAAAGCCCACTTTCCATCCTTATAAGTGTCATTTGCAAATTTAAAATTTTTAATAGGAAAATTTTCCTCATTCCATTCCATTATTTCATAATCTTTTAAATAATATTTCCACGAATCAATGCACTTCTCTACTAAATCTGGCTTTTTCTTTCCACCAAACCAACAATAATGTATTATTTTAGGGATGCTCACTAATCTTCACTCCTTCTACTCATTATTGCCTCCTAATACTAAAGGTTTATTGTATTTATTTAAATTTATAAGTCCAGCAATTTTTAAATCATATTCTAGAGGATGAAACCTATCAGTACCATTTGCAGGAGTAAAAGTTAATTCGCTAAAATATAGTTTTTCATCAACTGCATTAAAGTCAACTCTTACATATTCTAAGTCCTTAGCTAAAATTTCTGCAAAACTAATTAATTTTTCTAAAAACTTTGGTCTTTCTATTTCCCTTGAAACATTCTTTGCTTTTCCTTTAAATTCAAGTTTTTCCCAATCAATTGAAAAAAATCCTTCACTATAGTCTGTATTTCTATCAATATGAACTTCTATTATCTTTGCTTTACCTGAAAAACAATGTAAGTTATATTCTACTAATTTCCCATTTTTATCTTCTAGATATTCCTCGCATATAATTTTTTTCTTTATTCCTCTATATTGAGGTTCTTTAGTATATTTATAATAATCTTCTTCTAATAACGCTCTAAGCTTCTTATTAGTTTTTTTTATATCAAGTAAGTCTTTATTCCTACAAACAATATTCCTATCTGAGCCATCATTTAGCTTTAAAAAAAATTTCTGTGGTAACTTACTATAATCAATCTCATCCTCTTTATCATATACACCAATTATTTTAGGCAAATACTCATCGCCTATTGTATCCCTTATATAATCTCTAACTAAATATTTATCTACTAAATCCCTATACCTCTCAATATTCCCTCTAGCCTTTATCCATTGAATTTTTTCTCCATAATATTTTGGATTTTCAAGATTTAATAATCTGCCATAGGTTCTTAAGTTATCTAATTGCATTACAATCATATCTGGTAAATAACAACAAACCCTTCTTAAAAGCCGCTTCAATATATCCCCCCCTTATACACTGCCTTTGGATAAACCTTAATCATATCTTCCCATTGAACATAAAATTCATCTGCAAATTTATAGAGTAATTTCCCTGTCAATGTCGGAGTATTAATCTTAGCAAAAGATTCAATAAATATAAGTTTCTTTCTAAATACCTTTGAAATTAAGCACATTGGAATAGTAGCTAAGGCACCAGTAGAAATTACTAAATCAGGTCTTTGAATCAGGAATATATATATACTTATAAATGTATTAATCATCATCTTAAATGTCCATAGCTTTTCTGCTCTATTTACTTGATGTATATAATACATTTTATTTATACTTTTTATGGTACTATACGTAGTTTTTTCAGTAACAATAAAGCTATTGTATTTTTCCATAATTACGCTTAGCATCATAAGTTGATCTAAATGCCCCCCTGTTGAAGCTATAAAACAAATTTTTTTCATATAACCACCAACTTTATTTACTTATTTATTAATTGCTTGGAAGAATAATTTAAAATTACTTTTCTTCCTATTGAATAATAATCGACTTTTTTACTGATTATCTCTTCTAAGTCATAGCAGTTTCTGCCATCGAAAATAATAGGTTCATTCATAAACTCTCTATAGGTATCTAATGTTATAGCTTTAATTTCATCCCATTCTGTAAAAATAAATGCTAAATCAGCTCCCATTAACGCTTCCTCAATCTTAGTTGTAAATATAATACCTTCACTTATAATCTTCTTAAAATTATCTATTGCAATTGGGTCAAATGCTGTTATAATCGCCCCTTCTTCTAATAACCTTCTTATATTAAATATTGATGGTGCTTCTCTTAGATCATCAGTATTAGGTTTGAAAGCTAAACCAAGAATTGCAATTCTTTTTCCCCTTAATGATTTAAACCGATTTTTAGCTAGTCTAAATAATTTCAATTTCTGACTTTCATTAACCTCTATTGCTGCCTTTATTGTTTTTATCTCATATCCATTATCATTTGCTAACCAATGCAATGCTTTTGTATCCTTTGGAAAACATGATCCTCCATAGCCGATTCCAGCATTAAGAAATTTATTCCCAATTCTAGAATCATAACTCATGCCTTGTACAACTTCTCCTATATCCGCTCCAACTATTTCACATATATTAGCTATCTCATTAATAAAGCTTATTTTTAGAGCTAGAAAATCATTTGAGGCATATTTTATCATTTCTGCACTTCTTCTATTAACACATATTATAGGTTGATTAAAAGGTCTATATATCTCTGTTAATATATCCTCTGCCTTCTTAGATTCAACTCCAATTATTATTCTATCGCCATATAAAGTGTTTTTTATGGCAGTCCCTTGAGATAAAAATTCCGGATTAGATGCTACAATAACTTGTACATCTTTTTTTAAATTCTCTTTTATAAGATTTTCTATCCTATCATTAGTTCCTATAGGTACTGTAGATTTAACAACAATTAATGAATCCTTCTCTAAATTTTCAGCTATATCCAAGCATGCATTAAATACATACTCTAAGTTAGCAGACCCATCTTCTCTTTCAGGTGTTCCAACCGCAATAAATACAGCTTCAGCTTCTTTGTAAACCTCTTTATAATAAGTGGTAAACTTAATTCTTCCAAATAATAAATTCCTATATAATAATTCTTCTAAGCCTTCTTCATAAATAGGAACTCTACCTTTATTTAAATCTTCTATTTTATCCTTATCTATATCTATACAAGTTACACTATGTCCTTTTTCAGCTAAACATAATCCTGTAACTAATCCAACATAGCCAACCCCAACAACTGCTATATACATAAACAACTCTCCTACTTAACGTAATACTTTCCGTAATATTTTTTATCCTCATTCTTCATTCCATTTAATATAGTTCCAACAACATTTGCATTAATACTCTTCAATATTTTATAAGACTCTTGAATTTCATATTTTTTAGTATTTCCTACTCTTACAACTAAAATAGTTCCATCAGCCTTAATTGATATTACTTGTGGGTCACTTACTACTAATAATGGAGGAGTATCTAAAATAATATAATCATATTTTTCTTTAAGTTCTTCTAAAAACTCTGCCATTCTTTCTGATGCTAAGGTTTCTGATGGGTTAGGTGGCATATTTCCAGAAGTTATTATTACAAAATTCTCACTATATTTTCTAATAGCTATATTAAAATTTTCTTTATCTAGTAATGTCTCTGATAAGCCTGTAATATTAGATATATTGAATTTTCTATGGATGTTTGGATTTCTAAAATCACAATCTATCAATATAACCTTTCTATTTCCTTCTGATAAAGTTAATGCTAAATTTGATGATACAAAAGTCTTACCCTCTCCAGGTTTTGAACTAGTTATTGCTATAACCTTACATTTTTTATCTAAGGATGAATATTGAATATTAGTCTTTAACTTTCTAAAACTTTCTGCAATTATCGATGTAGATTTCTTTTCTACTTCAAGCATATATACCCCTCCCTATTTTTCTATCAAAGGAAGTATTCCAATAATAGGTATATCTATAATATTTTCTAATTCCTCTTTACTTCTTATTTTCTTATCTAAGCTTTCAGCAATAAAGGCTATTAATAAACCTACAACTATTCCAGAAAATACTCCAATTAAAATATTTATTGGTTTATTTGGTGTTACTGGTTCGTTTGAAACTCTTACCTTTTGGATAATCTTTACACTTCCATTAGGAACTAGCTCTCTTGATATCTTAATAAATTCATTAGTAAGATTATTAACTAACTTTCTAGATTCTGTAGGATCTATGCTTCTATACCTAACTTCTAATATTTGTGTATCAGCAATAGCTACAACCTCTAATCTATTAGTGACATCTTTAACCTCTGAACTTATTTTAGATTTTTCTATACTATTCAATATAATATCTGGTGTTTTTATTATTTCTGAATAAGTCTTAATTAAATTTTGATACATTATTACATCACTTTGGTTATAATATTTTTCTTCTTCACTAAATTCTTTTCCTATAAAAAATTTAGTAGTTGCTTCATACTTAGGATTTATTACATAAAAGCTAAGCACTATGGAAATCACTGTAAATACTAATATTGTTAACAATATTAGCCTTATTCTTTTTCTTAATATACCTAAAAATTGCTCTAAGCTCATAAATTGGTCTTCCACCCTTATCTCCTCCAATGAATAGTACAAATATTAAAATATTTAATAAGATTATGTAAAGCTTCAATCTTATATTGTCCAAATATTCTGAATATTTTAATTTAGATAATTATAACTTTTTAATATTAATTATTCCATTCTTATTAAAAAAATAAAGCTCTTAATTAAAAGCCTTAATAGAGTAATTTCTCCACTAAGGCAATTACACACTTATCAATATTCTTATTAAATTAACCATTTTTTCCAATATCCTCCATATATACCACACATATATTTTTTATTTATCCTTTATTGATCTAATTTTTATATATTTTAAGATCTTTTATATATAAGTATTCTTTCAAACGCCTTTTATCTTCATTATCTAAGAACTCAGATACCATTATAATAGGTGTATTGTAATCTTGCTCTATATCAACTGTGGAAATTATATAATCAATTTTCTCTTTACCTTTTAATACACTACTTATATTGTGTATAGATGTAAAGTCGACTATGTTAATATCAAAACTTCTTCTTAATTTGGCTTCTAATAATCTTCCAGTAGCAAAACTATCAGAACAAACTATCAATATATTTTTATTTTTTCTAATATCTTCATTTTTAGTTTTTTCTATAGTTGCTTCAACATACATTACTATATGACCTACCTCAGCATCACTTAATACACAATTATACTTGTCCCCCAAAAAAATAGTCGCTTCTTTTACTAAATTAAAATCTTTTTCAAAATTACTCATTATAGTTAATAATAAAGGGTTTTTACATATTACGTTATATTTAAGTCTGAATATTAAACTTTTCAAATGATTAATAAAACTTTCGAATAATTTATCATCCATTCTAAAATCACTACCAAAGGTTATTCTTAAATTATCCATAATCGTTCCTGCTATATGACAAGCCTCTAAATAATCTTTTGATTTAAGTATATTTCCTTCAATTTTGCTTGCAGATAATATTTTTCTAGTAAGCATATTAATTTCTTCATATCCCAAAACTATAGAAAACTTATCTTTTATTTTATCTGCAAGTTTTACAACTGATTCATATTCCCTTTTATAATTTAAACATAAATTATTATTTTCTTTACTAACTGACATTTTATCGGATCTACGTATGATTACAAATAAAGCAACAACTAGATAAAAAAAATCTTCTTCAGAAAACACTCCAACTTCTTTTTCTAAATCTTTAATAATATCTCTTATAAACTCCATATTTTCTTCATTCGTACATAATCCATTAATTCTAGTTAAAGTTTTACTATTTTTATAATTATATATCTTATGTAAGTTATCAATAATATTATTTATATTTGTATCAATAAGTAAACTAATCATAGCTTTCCTTATGTCTCTTTCAGTTCCTTTGATTCCACAGCCCTTATTTGAAACCTTATTAATTTCTATATTAAAATCTTTGAGCCATAACTTCACTTTTTTCATATCATTTGATAAAGTTGTCTTACTTACAGATAGCTTCTCTTCAAAATAATTATAACTAAATCCCTTACTTGAGCTTAATATTTCATATAGTATTATTCCAATTCTCTCTTCAGTTGAGAATATATAACCTTTAATACCTATACTATTTATTAGCTTTACTACTTTTTCTTTTTCCCCTTGAGTTAAAAAAAACTTTAATGACGAATTAGGTTTTTTATCTATTTCTTTAATATTATTTTCCCTTAAATAACTATTAATTACATCAATATCATACCTGATCATTCTATTTGAAACACTAAACCTTTTAGCTAAATTCTCAACGCTTATATCGCTTTTAGAATTACTTAATAAATTTAATATTTCTATATACCTTATATTCAATACTATTCCCCCCCATTTTCACTATTGATATATTTATATATAATTATATTTTTATATATGAATATATCAATTTAAGACTTACAATATTTAAAATCAATATATTTTATATTAGTTTAACCATAATAGTTGTTAATTACCTGTGATTTTTTCTTCTTAAAGTATGTGCTAATAAACCTATTATTAATAGAATTAAAAGCCTTGTTAAAGTAGTATTTATTATTTAATGATAGTATTTAATATTATTTAATATACAACTTGTACGAGATTAATAATATTATTGTTATTGTTATATACTAATTATAATATAATCATATTAATATAATTATCTTTTTTTAAAAATAACATTTTATTTCCTTTTTATCGGGAAATGGAAAATTATGGTCATTTTTTCCTTTTTTGAATTTAAATGGGACTTTTGTACTAAAAATTAATGAACAGCTCATTTTCTGATAAACAAATAAATATGCTTCTGTTTGGAAAAAAGCTGTTATAAAGAATATGGAAAGCCTAGCAATTAAATTAGCCAACAGCCGACATTGTAAAAGAATGTGAAGATTGCAGTAATTGCAACTATAAAAGCAAATTCATTAAGGGAATTAATTTTAAAACATCTTTAGAAAAAAGAACTACGAATTTGAAATCTCGAGAAAATTTAATCGTGAAAGAAAAGAAGATTTATGTGTCGTGGTCAAAGAAATGTTTTAACGAAGAGTACACTACATGCTATGGCTCACAACATAAATAAAATGCATAGAAAAATCCAATCGGGACGAACTGGTAAGCATTTATTTGAGCTAAAGAAAACTGAATAATTAATTTTTTAAAAGCCTTTTATT
Organism: Clostridium lamae; assembly: GCF_033043255.1. Lineage (NCBI taxonomy): Bacteria > Bacillati > Bacillota > Clostridia > Eubacteriales > Clostridiaceae > Clostridium > Clostridium lamae. The sequence continues at coordinate 75,733 of NZ_JASCQJ010000008.1, forward strand.
AGGCTTATTATAAAGTGCGCCTTTTAAAAATATTGCATAATAATTTATATTCTTATTATACATTATATTTGGACTTAAGAGAATACTTTGCAACTGATGATTTTGTAAAACGAGTAGAAGCTGAGAGACATTCCTTAGAGTACTTAAATAGAATACATGATAAAACTAAATAATTATTTTAGTACCGTACTATTCAAAAAGAATATGCGGTATTTTTTAGTTTGTAATTTAGAAGTATTACGAGTGGATTGCTTGTAAAATCCACTCTATATAGTTATAAATTTTATTGGAAATAGGAAAATATTAAGAAATATAAATATTGCCCTTGCCGACTATTACAATTCTATAGTCTGGTTTTAAAGAAGTTAAATTAAACTTATCAGATTTAGGAGGTAGACGAATTGCTTGAAGGATTATTTGATTTTCATCAAAGACTTGCAAATAAATACTTTCAGTATCAGAAATATTTTGAATTATGTATTTATTCTCTTGAGATAAGTTAAAGTCAGAAACTTGATAAACTCCTTCATCAAATATATTTACAGCATATGCTGATTGAGTAAATATACAAAAAGATAAAGAAAAAGAAATTAAAAACATAGAAATATATTTTTTCATTATAATAACCACCTTTCAAGATTATTTTGTCTAGATGTGAATTAAATATACAAAAACCTATGTATTAGGAGCGTCGTATGGATAAAGAACTATTTAGATGTTCATATAATAAATTTACTGTGTTGAATGTGATTTAATTTATGGCAATATTAATAAATTAGAAGAAATGGATCTCTTGGTGCAATTGTATTTAATAATGAAAAATGAAAGAATGAAAAAATGAAAGAATTAAGGAGGTTTTGCTTTGCAAAACTTAAGTTAAGTTGTGAAAAACACTATTTTTCAAAAATCCTTAAGGATTTTTCACCTTAATTTTTCATTCCTTAATTTTATAATTCTTTCATTAATAAATTGCTTTGCAATTTTAAACTATTTTGAATTAAAACCCCTAGTGTAACTATTATAGCTCCACTAGGGGTAATACTTTTATATCATATTTAAAACATAATATATTTATTTAAGTTCTGGCCAGTAATCTTTATTAGCTTCTATTAAATCATCTAATATTTCTTTTGCAACCTTTGCACTTGGTACAGTCTTAGATAAAGTAATAGCTTGCCATAATTTTTGATAAGATTTTTCTATCCATGCTTCAACAACTAACTTTTCAACTGAAACTTGTTGTTCCATTAAACCTTTTTGGAATTGAGGGATTTCTCCTATCCTTATAGCTTCTGGACCCTCTCTACCAACTAGACATGGTATCTCTACCATTGCAGTTTTATCGAAGTTTTCTATAGCTCCATTATTTTCTACTATTAATAACATTCTTTCCTTAGTGTTATAAGCTATAGCTCTAGCCAAATCTACAATATATGATGCATGTTCATCTATATGCAATTCACAGCCTTCTGTTGTTCCATTTTCTATTACCATATTACATTGACTAAATACAAACTTTTCTCTTCCATCCATTACCTCATTTGCTCTTGTATATTCCTTATCAGAATGTTCTACAACATAGTCTGGGAATAAATAATATTTTAAATAAGTATTCGGCAAGTGAGTAGGATCTATTTCTAATACATCTTTAGCTTTTCTAAAAGTGTCATTCCAACTTGCTTCTATTTGTTGATTTTCATCTGAAGGTACATCATATCCATATCTCAATACATGTTCTCTTATCTTCGGCATCAAATCATTACCTTCCTTATCAGTAATGCTTGACCACCATCCAAAATGATTCAATCCATAATATCTTACTATCATATTTTTTCTTGACTTCAGCCCTACTATTTGTGCCATATGCGTTTCAATACCTATTGGCATATCACAGATATTTATTATTTTAGAATTTGGTTTTAATCTCCTAGTTGCTTCAGCTACTATAGCTGCTGGATTAGAGTAATTTAGCATCCATGCATTAGGTGAATACTTTTCCATATAATCAATAAGTTCTAATACTCCTCCTATGGATCTCATTCCATAAGCAATTCCTCCTGGTCCACAAGTTTCTTGTCCAACAACTCCATGTTTTAGAGGTATCTTCTCATCCTTTTCCCTCATTGCATATTTTCCAACTCTAATATGTGCCATTACAAAATCCACATCTGTAAATGCTTCTTCTGGATCTATAGTTGCTAAAAATTCTATTTCTGGCGCTTTTTCTTTCAATAATATCTCACAGGCTTTTGCTATTGTATCTTGTCTTTTTTCATCATTATCATAAAACTTTATTTTTCTGATTGGAAACTTATCTAAATTATCTAATAACATTATCACTATCCCAGGAGTAAATGTACTTCCCCCTCCAGCAATAACTATAGAAAACTTCTCCATATTTAGCCCTCCGTAATTTTATTTAAATAGTTATTTCATTAATATATATGCTCGTCTATCTTAAAGTAGAGATTCAAAATCATCCCTTACTTTAGGTACAGATAGTCCTACTACAATTTGAATAGATTTTCCATTCTTCACTACTCCATGTGCTCCAGCTCTTTTAAATTCACTTGCATCCTTAACTAGATTTTCATCTTTAACTGTTAATCTTAATCTTGTTGCACAGTTAGTCACATCAGCTATATTGTCTTTTCCTCCTAGAGCCTCTAAAAATAGTCTTGCCTTTTCACTACCGGAATTTTTTTGCTTTTCTTTAAAGTCAGCCTTTGTATAAAGCTTAGAAGATTCATCTTCCTCTTCTCTACCTGGAGTTTTAAAATTAAATTTAAGTATTAAAAATCTAAATACAAAGAAATATATTAATATAAATATCAACCCTATAATAATTTGAGTAATATAGGTTGATGCATGATACTTAAATAAAGGAATCCAGTTTAATGCAGACCATTCAATTAAACCATTACTAAAATTACCAACAACTCCAAGTGAGAAAGAAATTGTTGATAAAGTAGCTGCTAATAATGCATGTACGAAGAATAGTACAGGTGCTATAAATAAGAAAGTAAATTCTAATGGTTCAGTTATACCAGTAGCTACTGCTGTTAATGTGGCCGGAATCAATAATCCTGCAATTAACTTTTTCTTCTCCTTCTTAGCTGTTGAGTATATAGCAGTTGAGATACCAATAGCTCCAAATACCTTTGATAATCCATATAATCCAAATCCACCTGCTGGGAATAATTCTTTTAAGCTAGCACCAGATGTTGAAAACTCGCTAAGATGAGCTGCCCAATATACACTTATTCCACCTTCTACTACTGCTGAATCAAACATAAAAGGAGAATATATAAAATGATGTAATCCTGTTGGTATTAATATTCTCTCTAGGAATGTATATGTCCAAACCCCTACTCCTCCAGAGGATTTTAGAAACTCTTGTAATGAAGCTATAAGTCCTTGCACCTTTGGCCATATTAATGCTATAGCAAATGCTACTGGAATCATAACAAAGAATCCTATTATATAAACAAAGGTAGATCCCTTAAATGTTCCTAAATACTCTGGTAACTCTGTGTCAAAATATCTATTATGAATATATACAACGATACCTGAAATTAAAATTGCACCAACCATACCAGTATCTAAGGTTTTAATTCCTGCAATAGTTGCTAATCCAGTTCCACCACCTGCTTCTAATGCAAAATTAACCCCAAAAGCTGGTCCCCATAATTGTAATATTGCACTTAAGAAATAATTAAAAGTTAAGTAAATTACAAAGCTCTCCATACAAGCTCTAGCTTGTTGTTTCTTTGCTAAACCTATAGGTAATCCAATTGCAAATAGTAATGGTAATTGCCTAAATACAGTCCAAGCACCTTCCTCTATTAAGAGCCAAAACTTATACCATGTGCCATTTTCATTAGCTAATGTCCCCATTATTTCTTGGTTCTTAAATAAAATTGATAACCCAACCATAATACCAGCAAAAGTAAACAATAATACTGGTGTAAACATAGCTCCACCAAAACGTTGAACTTTTTGCATAACCTTTTGAATCATATTTTTACCCTCTCTCAAAAATATTTATAATTTACAATGTCAATATTACCAATTCACTTAAACGTTATCAATAATATTTGGATATATTGGAAATATTAACCTAAGTAGTGATTTAGTTCATTATTCGTGAATTTTCACACTATAAATTAATTGATAATTAATAGTCTATAAAAATATATTATTACAGACACCTTACCTTTATCTTTATTAATTATTCATTCTTAATCTAATCAATACTGTTTTTATATTTTATATAATTTAAAAATAATATCTCTATTAATACAAAAAATGAAGTAGTTGCTTCATAGGGGATATCTGTTCCTATATTTATTCTTGATGTTGTTATATATAAATTTTGATTGCTTAATCTAGCTAACTCATTATTTTTAAGTCTTGTAATAGATATAATAGGAATATTCAATATATTAAGCTTTTTAGCAAAATCTATTATTTTATTTGACTCACCTTTTAAAGATATAATAATTATTATATCTTCTGGTGTAATCATATTTAATAACATCTCTCTTTCCTCTACTCCTTCTATAACATGAAAATACTCACCTGCTGATAAAAATATTCTTTTGATCTCATAAGCTACTGCATTTTGAACTGCTCCTGTTCCATATATAAAAACTCTCTTTGCATCCTTCATCACCTTACATACTGGACTAAAATCTTTTTCTCTTAAATCATTGATACACTTTATAAAATCATTTGAAACAATATCTATGCAATTGCATTTAATTTTATCATCCTGATCAACATCCCATTGTAAATAAACCTTTAGCTCACTGTAGCCTTTTAAAGATAATTTCTGTGCAAATCTTAATATTGTAGTTCTTGAAACATTACATTTCTCTGCTAATTCATTAATTGTTAAATTACAGCACTTCTTCTTATTCTTCTGAATATAATTCCAAATATATTTATCATTATAGTTTAATTTGTCATAATGTTTATTAATTAGCTCCTCAATTTTCATACAATCTCCTCTCCACATATTTTTAAATCTATTAAGTTAATTAACTTTTATATTATTAAATAAAGTAAATATAATACATTTAAATATTTAATTATATGAATAATTAACTCAACATATTATACCTATCTTGATTTAAAATTATTTTTATTATAAATAATTCAGTTTGCTAAATAATAAATGGAATATATTTGAAAATAATGCTATTATGATGATAGGTAAAAAATAATAGTGAATAAGTATAAGTATTGAAGGGTGAGAATATTGACAAAGATTAAAATTCAAGACTTAATAACAATTTTAAGTAGTGATTTACTACAAAGTAATTCATGTCTATTTAGTTTGCTTTATGTATCTATCACGAACTAATTAAAAAAACTTGATCTTTGAAAATTGAATAGTATGGTATTTAAAACGTATGTGTAAAATATTGTTTATTTGGTATATAATTCAATTGTATTAGTTGGTTGGCTATTAAGCCGCTTAATAAACCAGAATTTTTTGAATGTAAATTTATAAAAAAGGGGGAGAAAATTATGAGTAATTTAGGTGGTTATCAAGTAATGACTAAACTTGCTAAAAAAGTAGGTGGCCCAAAAAATTTAATGATTTTAACTCTTGGAAGTGGGTATTTACTTTTTAGAGTGGTTGAAGCTGGTGGAAGAAAATGTGTTAAAATAGCAAAAAAGCATTTGAACAAAAAAGAAGTAGAATACTATAATACAGATGAGATTTATGAAGTTACTACGGATGGGAAAAGTGAAGATGGCTTGGAATTAAGCGTAGGTGATAAATATAGAGTTATCGAGTCAGATGGTGAGGCCATAATAATTGAAAAAATAGGTGGTCTTGATAATCCTTATTTTGTATCTATTGATTTCTTAAAGACAATATCAAATTTTGAAAGATAAATTTGAAAGAAATATATTTATGAATAGGTTATCAATTAGTTCGTATCAAATATTAGGAGTGATATTTTGAAAAAAAGAGTTATTTTTAATGTTGTAATTTATTTCTCATTAATTTTATTAATTGGATGTGTTAAATCTGAGAACAATCAGATTACAAATCCTTTTAATGATATTCCAATAGACTCAACTAAAAGAATCGAATTTTCAAACCTAATCATTACGAGCGATGAAAAAGAGTTAGGAAGGAGTAAAATTGTTACTGATGAAATTGATATAAAAACTATAGGAGAATATTTAAAACCAATAAATTGTATATCAAGCAATAAGAAAGAAAAAGACCCTGACTTTCAAATTTCATTAATAGATAATATGGATAAAGAAAAAAATTATCTATATTCAATAGGATTTTCTAAAAATCAAATATATATCTATGATTATACCGATGAAAATACAAATATTTCTGTATATGAATATACAGATACCGAAGTTATTGAGGATTTAGAAAAATTATATAATGATATGGATTATGAAGAAGAGCTTCTTATGAAAAAGTAAATATCAATTATATAGCTTTTACACAACTTGGCATTATAGTAATTGGAATTATAAAAAGTTCATATTAAATATATAAAAAACTACAGAATAAGAAAGTAATTATTATAGAATTACAAATAATGTATATAATTTAAATATGGTGTATAAATTAGAGAGGAGAACGATATTATGAATAACCAAGAAGAACAACAAGAACAAGAAAAGGTAAAAGAAACTCCAAACTTAGTTGTAGAAAAACAATTGAAGTCTAGGACCATAATCATTTCTGGAGAAATAAATCAAGCATTAGCTGAAAAGGTAACCGCACAACTTTTAATTCTTCAAGAAATGAGTGATGAACCAATAAAAATATTTATTAATAGCCAAGGTGGTCATGTTGAGGCTGGTGATACAATTCATGATATGATTAAGTTTGTTAAGCCACGTGTTATTGTAATTGGTACTGGTTGGGTTGCAAGTGCTGGTATTACAATATACCTTGGAGCAGAAAAAGAAAATAGATATTCATTGCCAAATACAAGATATATGATACATCAACCATTAGGGGGTTTCCAAGGTCAGGCAACAGATATAGGAATTGAAGCAAAAGAAATTATAAGAGTTCGTAAGAGAATTAATACTATTATTAGTAATGCTACTGGGCAACCTTTAGAAAAAGTAGAACACGATACAGATAGAAACTATTGGTTAAATGCTAATGAGGCAGTTGATTATGGAATAGTAAATAAAGTTATTTCTAAATATGAAGAACTAGATATATAATAAATTACTTAAAATCTTTTAAACTATTGTGAATCAATAAAGGTCGCTAACATAGCGACCTTTATTTTATGAAATCATACGTTATCTAAATAATCTTCAAAATCTGTTTTAATTTTGTTAACATGAGGCCCATATATTACTTGAACTCCGTTTCCAACTTTGAAAACACCTTTTGCCCCTGTTGATTTTAATAAGTTTTCATCTACTTTTTCTATTTCTTTCACTGTTATACGTAAACGAGTTGCGCAGCAATCTACATCAACAACATTATCTTTTCCACCTAATCCTACTTCTATATTTTGTGATACTTCAATAGAATTTTTAGATTTATTCTTCTTAGATGCTTCTACGTCTTTACGAGTATATAATTTAGTTTCTTCATCATCATCTTCTCTACCTGGAGTCTTAAAGTTAAATTTATCTATTAAAGTTTTAAATATTATATAGTATATAGGGAAATAGAATACACCTACTATAACAATATAAAGCCAATTAGTCTTTGCATTACCTTGCATTACTCCAAATAATACAAAGTCGATTAAACTTCCTGAGAATGTTTGACCAACACCAACTTCAAGTATATGCATTAACATAAATGATGATCCTGCTAATAAGCAATGAACTCCATATAATAATGGTGCTGCAAATAAGAATGAGAATTCTATTGGTTCTGTAATACCTGTTAATACTGCTGTAAGAGTTGCTGATATTAATAATCCAGCCACTTGTTTTCTCTTACTATCTTTAGCTGAATTATATAATGCTAAGGCTGCTCCTGGAATACCAAATAGATAGAAGGGGAATTTTCCAGCCATAAACTTAGTTGCTTCCGCACTAAACTTAGTTGTTGTCGGATCTGCTAATTGAGCAAAGAATATGTTTTGGGCTCCAGAAATAACTTGTCCGCCTATTTCCATAGTACCACCAACTGATGTTTGCCAGAATGGCATATAAAATACATGATGTAATCCAAAAGGAATAAGAGCACGTTCGATAATTCCATAAATAAATGTTCCTGCATAACCTGTACTATTTACTAATCCACCTAAAGCCATAATTCCATTTTGAACAACCGGCCAAATGAAATACATTACTATACCAACTAACATATATGTTAGTGCTGAAACTATTGGAACAAAACGAGTTCCTCCAAAGAATGATAATACTTGTGGTAACTCAATATTATAGAATTTATTATGCAATGCTGCTACTCCTAATCCAACTATTACACCACCAAATACACCCATTGATAATGTTTGAATACCAACTTCTGCCCCTAATGCACCATCTAACATTGCACCTGGTTCTAATTTACCGTTAATTGTTAATAAGGCATTTATTGTTGCATGCATAACAAAGAATCCAACTGCTCCTGCAATACCAGCAACTTCTTTTTCTCTCTTTGCCATACCTACTGCAACACCTATTGCAAATAAAATTGGTAAATTTGAGAATATAATTGAACCTGCTTTACTCATAACTGTTAATAATGAATTTAATAAAGTTCCATTACCTAAGATAGATTCTAATCCATAAGTAGCTATAGTAGTTTCATTTGTAAAAGATGACCCTATCCCTAACATTAATCCAGCCACTGGTAATAATGCTATTGGTAACATAAATGCTCGTCCTACACGTTGTAGAACTCCGAAAATTGATTTTTTCATAAATAAGACCTCCATATTTATAATTTCATTTAATTCCACCTATTTATATAACTTTTCTCTAAAAAAGTTATAATTTCATCTTAGGTAACGTTTACTGAAGGTATATGATAAACTTATATTACTAATAATATTGCTTATACTTTTTGTCTTTCTTCTATTTCCTTAATCATATTAACTCTTTCAGCATGTCTATCCCCTTCATATGAAGCATTAAGCCATGATGAAACTATCATTTTAGCAACTTCCATTCCAACCACTCTAGCTCCAAAAGCTAGTATATTAGTATTATTGTGTTGTTTAGATAACATAGCAGAATATGGTTCGCTGCAAACAACAGCTCTAATTCCATTAACTTTATTAGCCGAAATAGATATCCCAACCCCTGTTCCACAAATTAGAATTCCACAGTCCAATTCTTTATTAACAACTGCATTAGCGACCTTTTCCCCATATATTGGATAATCAACTCTTTCTTCGTTGTGATGTCCAAAATCTACAACCTCATGACCTAAGCTTTTCAAATAATCAACAATTTCTAATTTCATTTGATAAGCTATATGATCATTTCCTATTCCGATTTTCATTAGTTAGCCTCCTCCTTAATAGTTTTTAATCTTTTAACAATATCCTTATACTCTTCTTCCTTTCCGAATAAGGCAGATGTTCCTAATATAAAGCCATCAACACCTAAATCTGAGAGCTTATTAATTTTTTCTTCTGATATTGCTCCATCAACCATAATTTTGAATTTATATTCTAATTTTAACTTTACCAATCTTTCAATCTTATCATTTACAAAATTTAAGTATTTTTGTCCTGCAAAACCAGGATTAACTGTCATAACCATAACATAATCCACTATAGGTAAAAGTTCGATTATACTTTCTATTGAAGTACCAGGATTTATTGCTATTCCAGAAAGTATATTTCTAGCTTTTATCTTACCAAGGGTTCTAACTGGATGCATGTCTGTTTCTGGATGAATATATATTAAATCAACTCCTAAATCTGCAAATAAATCAACATATTCTCCAGGATTACTTATCATTAAATGTGAATCAACCATTTTATTAGTATTTCTTCTGATAGCTTGTACATCTTGAATCCCCATTCCAAAGTTAGGAACAAAGGTCCCATCCATTATATCTATGTGAAATATATCGATTCCAGCTGAATCTAATTTCATTATTTCATCTTTTAGTGAGTCATAGTTTGCACACATTAATGATGGACAAATTATTCTTTCCATTTCATCTCTCCCTTCTCAATTTGAGTTAACGATTACTCACATATACTAAACTTATTAATTTTTAATTTATAATATTTCAGAGTAATCGGTTACCCTTTCGTAAAATCATTATCTCAAACTCTTTTTTATTTGTCAATATATTATTTACACATTTTATTTAATTTGGTATTATTAGTATATAAAATGTAATTTACTCAAAATATTACTCATAATTTAAGGAGATTTTTTATGGAAAAAGGTAAAAAGATATCTATCAAACAAATAGCAGAACTTAGTGGGGTTTCTGTTGCTACTGTTTCAAGAGTAATAAATAATAATGGTCGTTTTTCTGAAGCTACCAGGCAAAAAGTTATGGATATTATAAAAGAATATGATTATACAATAAACATGGCTGCTAAAAGTCTTAGAGGTAGTAAATCTAAGACAATAGGTGTGATAGTTCCAGATATTAATAACGAATTTTTCTCTGAAATAGTATTAGAAATAGAGAAGTTTTTCTTCAATATTGGATACTCTGTTTTTATATGTAACACTAGTCAAGATGATAATAAAGAAAGAACATATTTTAAAAGTTTAGATTCTAAACTAGTTGATGGAATTATTTGTATATCTGGTCGTGAAGATATACCTACTGATTCTATAAAAAGAAAGATACCAATTGTTTGTATAGATAGAAAACCTAAGCATAATAATGATGCCATATATGTTGAATCAGATCATTATTTAGGAGGTTTTATTGCTACTGAAGAACTTATTAAAAAAGGATGTAAAAATATAATAATTCTAACTAAATCTAAAAGTTTATCAGTTAATAATCAAAGACTTGCTGGGTATAAAGATGCATTAATAAAATACAATTATCCTATTAATGATGATTTTATAATAAAACTTGCTGGTACTCGTTCAAACTTTGAAGAATCTCGTGATACTATAACTTATTTATTGAAAAAAGGAATAGAGTTCGATGGAATATTTGCATGTAACGACTGGAGAGCTTATGGTGCCTTAACAGCTCTAAATCAGAATGGAATTCCTGTGCCTGAAAAAGTTAAAATTGTAGGCTTTGATGGAATATCTGTGTCTAGATATTGTTATCCAACCATCACAACAATTTATCAAGATAAAAAAACTCTTGCTTTAGAAGCTGCTGATTTATTGTTAAACTCAATGAATGGTGAAAAAATAGATAATACTCACCATGTTATTCCAATATCTTTACTAGAAGGTGGCACTACTTAAAAGAATATGTTGTTATTAGTTTAAAATTAACCATATACATAAATTATTATATCTTCAAGTAATGAAGATTTACATAAGTTAAGAGGGCACTTTTAAGTACCCTCTAAATTTTTCTATTTTCTTTTTCTTAGTACAGCTCCTGCTCCAAGAAGTAATGCCGCAATTCCTGATAATACCGCTGTTGAAGTTCCACCTGTTTTAGGTAAATTCCCATTATCATTAGGAGAACCCTTATCATCGCTATCATCATTTCCATTATCCTTATCTTTCAATACTAGCTTGTCTATTGAAGCTTGTAATTGAAGTACAGCATCATCAATTTCTTTTTGTTTTGAATCTCTATTTTCATTTACTTTTCTAGCATTATTTAAAGCTACCTCAAAAGCATCAAAGCTTTCCTTAGTATAATCCTTTGAAGATATCTTTTCTGCCTTCTTTATTAATTCTAAAATTTCTTTTCTAGAAACTTTTTCAAGATTACTAATAGCTTTTCTTAAATCAGAAATTGCTTTATCAATGACATCTTGAGATGCATCATTAGGAATATTTTCTGCTACTGTAAGTGCTGTTATCATATTATTCCAGCTTGTAGCTGTATAATCATTTTCATTTAAGCCTTTTGCTTCTGAAATAATCTCTTTTAATTCTCCTAAAGTATCAATTTCAAAAGTTGCTTCAAATGTAGATCCATTCGCAGCTGCTGTATTAACTATAATGTCTATTCCAGCTTCATTTATAGTTGTAGATATTTCTTCATCACTAGAAACCAATTTAGCATTAGGTATGTTTAATGATAAATGTATTGTTTCTAAATCAAAAGTTGGATCAGAAACAGAAAGTTTAATTGTCTTACCTTCTTGTCTCAACATTAAAGAAGCTTGATTATAAGATGTAACATTTCCAACAGTTGTCTCTTCATTATTGAAGAAATTATAACCTTTAATATTTAATTCAGTTTGCTCTACTGCATGAACTGAATCCTTATTCTCTAATATATTTATTTTAGGATTTTTAGCGTAAGCATTAGTCTTTTCGCTATCAAAATCAGGTAAAATAACATAAGAGTAGCTATCCTTTTGTGGATCAGCTCCATGTTCATAAGTTAATGTCGTAAATTGTGTAGTTACTTCCTTATCTGGATTTGAAGTTCTACTATCTCTTAAATTTCCTGTCCTTAATTCTTTATTTAATGTAATTTCCTTGCTTGTTGGAAAATAGTATCCAACATTTGAATTAGATGAATCTGAAGAATAGCTTATCCAATCTAAATCTTCATACTTTCCATTTACAAGATTAAGAATATCATCAGAAGATTTACTTTTCCCTTGTAAAGTTATGTTTTCAGTTTGTAAAGACATAGGATTATCTATAGTAGTAGTAACCTCTCTCTTAAGATCATCACTTATATTTGAACCTAATACAACAATCTCATCATCAAACATAAACCAAGATTTATTAGCATTACTATTTTTATAAACAACAAAATCCTCTGGTAGTATTCCAGCTTGCTTATCCTTATAAGCATTATCATCACCAAGTTGCATAGCAGAAATACCATACTCATCAAGAGTTGTTCCACCTGAATAATTATTAGTTCCTACAGGAAAATAAACATAATCATTTTGTGAAGTTGATGATGAAGTAAAATTAAGTTCGTGTCCAGGATTCTCATACCAGAGCCTACCATAAAGTTCTGGTATGGTCTTTCGTACTTCATTAGGTGTTGTTGTACCAGGTAAACGGTATGGATTTATAGTTGCATAATAATTTGCACCAAATAAATTATTTTGATCATTCCCACTTTGATATAAGTAAAAAGCCCCATCTCCTTGGAACCAAGGTTTCAAATTCTCACCACTCATATATTCATATTTTGCTATACGATTTGAACTTCTTGAAAGAGCAAAGGAGTAATTTTCTCTAGCATGAACTATTTTATCCATAGAATTAAATGCATAATGCTTTGAAGATTCAACTGCATTTTCAGGAATTATTTTCTCATCTTTAATAATAGAATCATAGTCTATTATCGCTTTGAAAGAAGTAAATCCACTTGTATCTATAGCGCTTGCAGTTTGGTTGATATACTTTATATAAGATTTTAATATCTGACCATCTTGATTTCCCAAAGCTTCACTTAATTGAGTCATAGCTTCTAATATAACTGGATCTGCAAATCCAGTATTTACTCTAGAAAGAGCTCTACCTTTAACAATCTCCATTATATATCCTTCATACATAATAGGTGCAAAAGCCTCATATACCCATGTACTCATTTTATCAACTAAAGTTTCATCTTTCCATTTAGTATTATTTAATGTAGAAATAGCTTGCATACATCTTTGAAGTAAACCTTTGCCATAAGAACCTGTATATGCAACTCTATGATGTTGTATAAAAGATCCATCTTCATAGAAACCATCAGTTACCCCATTTTTAATATTATTAGGGTCAATAGTTTCATAGACAGTCATCATATTGCTTACTGCTTTAGCTATTCTTTCTTCATCTTTTATTAATGTACCTTGAATTATTCTATTGAAAGCAATATCAGCTAAATTTGCACCAGTATGAAAGCGATTTGTTAAATCTATATCCTCACCAGTATTTCCTTCTTTTATACCTCCACGAATATAATTATCCATTATATCAACATATGAAGTTATAAGTTCTGGTTTAGCTGAATTAATTTCCTCTTCTAGAAGCATTAAAGTCTTTGTAAGATTTTGAGGTATTCCAATTTCCCAGTTGAACCAATTGCCGTAATATCCTGAATTAGTATCAGAAAAATAATTATCATATAACCATTGTAATCCATCGATAATCTTATTTTTTACATCTTCATTTTTATAATAGCTATTAGATCCAGCAGGAGTGCTATATACTAGTGCCATATCATATAATTTTACATAAGAATTATAAATGTTTGTAGATGTCTCTTGATTGTCCAATGGAATATTTGAAAATAAAGTATCTCCTGATTTAACATAAGCATCTAATGCAGATTTACCATTCTTAATTATGTTGCTTATTTTTTTATTTACTAAAGGGTTTGAATTACTTTCTTCATTACCTATTAAAAATAATTTATAATTATTCTTTATAATAGAAAAATCATCTGTAACCTTGGCTGTATCTGTTATGGAAGTCATAACAGTAGAGATTTTAGAATTTAGACTAGAAAAATTCACATTATTAATAGCCATAGGAGCCATATATGTCGTAGATAAAAGAAGCGCAACTCCCGTTATAAACCCATTATTCATTTATACCACCTCATATATTTATTTTTATAAAAGTTTTATTCTTTTATTATCTTTATCGAAAACAGTTAACTTTCCGTAAATACCATGTCCTTTTTCACTATAATAAACTTTATCTCCCTTAAATGTATCAAATCCAGAATAGAATACGGAAAACTCTTCATCATTCTTTAAACTCTTAACTTCATATCCAATCATCTTATCCTTTTCCGCTTGTTCAGTCTTACCATTTTGATGAACATATAAAGGTTTAATTATAATAGTATCTTTTTCATAAAATGCTTCCACCTTAACCCCTCTATCGATAAATGAAGAAGTAGAAATCAATTTATCATTATTACATAGTTGATTATATTTATTAGAAAAAATACTCTTCATTTTTACAAAGGCATCGCCTTCTAAAACCTCAGCCACAAAGTTAACACTTTCATACTTAATAACTGCTTTTTCTCCTTCATAGATGCAACTACATATTGGTTCTATATTATAAATTGAACGCCATTTATGAAAACCTGGATAATCAATTTCTGTAAATACTATTACAATATTCATTTTATTATCTATACAAACTGTTCTTCTGATTGTATATAAATTCTTATTTAAATTTTGAATGTCTTCCTTTTCTGTGATACTAACTTTTCCTGACCATATACCCTCTAAGGCTATATAATTTTCTTTTTGATTGTAGCTATTTCCTATTGGATCTTGGACTTCATCATATGACGAATCCCCACTAATCTTAAAATCCTCTTTATCATCAACATCAACAGTGTTATGCATCCATTGCTTTTTTAAACCTGTTCTTAATGGAGAATCATTTCTATAAGTAAACCTTCCAGGATCTCCTATTATGTCAATTTTATTTAAAGTAATAGTTACACTTCCAAGTGATGCGTGTCCATGTGCACTTCCATGTCTACCATTAAACAATGTTATTAGATGTTTATTGTCCTTATATGCTAAGAAGCCACTATCTATTTGTTTAAAACATCCAGTATCTAAGGCACTTGTAAAATTGTTATACTTATCCTTATACATATTTCCAACAAACAAAATCCCTTTTTCATTATAAAAAGGAGCCTCAGTTGCTAAACCGATGCATCTATATATACTGTAAACATATGAAAAGTCAACATTATCACTATCGTGTAAAGAAAGTAGCTTTTCATTAGGCTTAAGATAAAATCGTGATGCGGCAACTAAAGGCTCTAATCTTTTCCTAATATTAAATGGTATATTATTATTTGTGTATTCAGCATGCATCATAACATATGCAGTGCTTAATAGTACTTCATGATGGTACATAGGACTTTGTTCCCAATGTATTCCATCTTGATAAAACTGTATATCAAGTTGGTCTTCTAACAAGTCCCATGCCCATTTCCTATGTTTATCATCTACTAAATCTGGAAATAAAATTGATACTGAAAGTACTCCTGTAATAAGTAGCACACCCCAATTGCTTAACAATTGCTTTGGTTTATAATCTTCATATAAAAATTCTAAGTGTATTCTTAATGACGCTTCAAATTTTTCTAGTTCTTCTTTTGATAACTTTAAATCACTACCTAAATATATTAGACTTCTCATCCAATTAGATAATCGTATTCCTGTATCAAGATTACGCCAAGAATTCTTATTGTAATCAGAAGGAATACCATTATACTTTATAAAACTAAATAGATACTCCTTCCATTTTTCTAGATACTTTGTCTCTCCCGTAAGCCTATATGAAATTGCTAAATCTATCATAAAGCCATTACGATTTAGCATAAATGTCCATTCTGGGTCTAAATTAGCGGTTTTATTCCAATCTACCCCATCAAATACATATGGAATAGATGTTGCTTCCATATCCATAGGATCATTAAAAATTATTACATTATTAGAAAGTAAATTTCCTTGGAATTTTGCCCTTTTTATTTCTTTTTCACAGCACTCTTGAACTTCGTGTATCCAGTTATTTGCCAAAAAATCATTACTATATTTATTAACTAAATCAAAATTTATCATGATATATTATGACCGTCTTCCTATAATACTACTTGGCAAAACTTTTATGATGACACCTTTACTGATTTCAATAGAGTATTCTTCTTTATTTTTCTCTTTTAAGGTTCCAAAAATTCCAGAACTTAAAACTACCTCATCTCCAATAATAAGTTCATCAAGAAATTTAGAATGCTTCTCATTATTTTCTTTAATCCCCTTATATCTAAGCTTTAATGAAATAATGCAATAAGCTACGAATATTAAAACAATTATTGTTACAAAAATTATATTTTCAGTCTTCATTTTTATACCATCCTATTAGATAAAATTGCTTTATAGCATTCTATTAGATAATACTGTCATTGATTCTTTAGAATCATTACTAGATTCTACTAGTGCTGATTGAATATTTTCATCTACAACTTCGCTAAAGCAAAACTTCATTGCTAAATCTACAACTAAAGCAAGATTTATCCCTGAAAGAATATATTGATTTAACTTTGCTGATTCTAAAATTAATCTACCAGCGATTTGATGTGGTGCTCCCCCAGTCAAATCTGCAAGAACTATAACCTTATCATTATTATCTAATATTTCTTTTAATTTTTTTTCAAAGCCTTCATGAGTTTCATTTGCATCTAAATCAAGTGCAATTATATTTTCATTGTTTCCTACTAGTAAAGATACTGATGATACAACTCCGCTTGGAAAATTGCCATGTCCTAAAACCACTAATTTATACATTTAAAAACCTCCTAAACTAGAATTCCAAAGTATGAAAGTACTATTCCTAATGCGAATAATAAAGCTAATAATTTATATGTTGACCAATTATATTTCTTTACTAATGTGAATACAACAATAGTAATAATTGCAGGTAACATATTTGGAAGTATTTTATCTAAAATCGTTTGAATAGAAACTATTTGCTCTTCTCCTGATGCAATAATAGTTGTATATTGAATACCTATTTTTGCTTTTACGAAAGTAACAGCTAATGCAGATATTACTGTAACACCAATTATATTGGCTGCATGAGAAATTTGACCAATCTTTTCACTTAAAGTATCAATTATGCTAGTTCCTAGCTTATATCCTAAATGACCCATTACTAATTTTATAGCTAGTAATGAAAGTATCATAGTTATCCAGAAACCAATTGGAGCAAAAGTTAATCCATCTAGTGCCAAGCCAGCAAAAATTGTTGAGAATAATGGAGCTAAACCAAATTGTGCAATTGAATCACCTATTCCAGCTAATGGTCCCATTAATGCCATTTTTATACTACGTGAATCTTCTATGCTTTCGCCATGATCGTACATTGCAACATGCATACTAGTTTCAAATGGTAGAACATGAGGATTTGTATTATAGAATTCAATGTTTTCCATTGCAACTTCTTTTAACTTTTCTGGCTCATTCTTATAAATCTTTTTTAAAGCTGGAAGGATTACATATAAATAACCTGTTCCTTGATAAGAATTATAATTAAATCCATTTTGTAAGAAATAACTTCTAAGAGTCGTCTTTAAATAATCATTTTGTTTTAATACTGGTTTTCTAGATTCCATTTGAAAAGTCCTCCTCATCTGAAACATTAACAGAGTTAACTGTCGCTACTGCATTTTGTGCCTTATTTGAATGTAAGTTGTACATAATTAAAGCAAATACTGCTCCAACTAAAGCTACAGCCATTGTTGGTAATGCTAAATATGCTACACATATATAACCTAATAAAACATATGGCATAAATTCCTTCTTAAGCATAACTGACATTATCATTGCAAATCCAATTGCAGGAATAAGTCCACCAGCTACTGAGAATCCTTTAATTAACCATGCTGGTAAAACATTTACAAAAGCTTGTAAAGCAGGTAAACTAACAGCTGATGCAATACCAATAATAAATCCAACTACTAAGAATGCTATGAAAGTACTGTTAGCAAGTAAATTAAATTTACTATACTTTCCTTCTTTTATTAACTTCTTAGCATTTTCTGTTGATCCTGAAAATGAAGTATAGATTGCTGTTGTAACTAATTGGAATAACACTGCAAATGGGAATGATAATGATAGAGCTGATTCAGGAGTAACACCTTGGCTCTTCATAGTAATAGCCATAATTGTTCCTACTATTCCAGGTCCTAATTGGTTTGGAGGAACTGTACCACCAGCACCAACACCAAATCCCATGAATGCTAATTCAGCTAAAGCTCCAAAAGCTAATGCTGTAGGAATATCTCCTAAGACAATTCCAACTAAGAATGACATAACTAATGAACGGTTTGTATAAATACCTAGTAATTGTCCTGCATAACAAAATGCAGTAATTAAGCCTATTAAAATAGCTTGAGTTATTGATATATCCATAATTCCTTCCCCCTAATTAAAGTACTTTATTTAAAGCCTCTATTGATTGAACCCCATCACTTGATACTGGTGATGTCTTAGTATTAAACTTTACTTTATATTTATCTCTTAATATACGTAATGCTTCTTTGTCTTCTTCTCCTAAATAAATAAATTGAGAAATTTTTTCTTTTCCTGCGCTAGCATGAATATTACCTATATTCAACTCTTCTATAGGAAAGCCACCTTCAGCTAATCTTAATGCATCCTGACAAGATTTAACTACAGTAAAAATAACTTGATGTGGAGCTGCCTTCCAAATAACCTCGTTAGTTTTATCAATTGACCAGAAACGCATTCCAACTTCTTTTGGAGCAATTGATTGCATTAAAGTTTGTTGAATTTTATCTGTTGACACTTTATCATTTGCAACGATTACTAAATTAGCCCCAAGGCTTTTGATCCATATTTGACCTTGTCCATGAATTAATCTTTCATCTACACGAACCATCTTTATATTCGGTTTATTTCCCATAATATTTCCTCCTCTATTAGCGTGAAACTAACATTTTAAATTTTTTACCAATACATTTTCCAATCTTTATAGAATCTAATTAAGGCTTCCATATAGAAATAGTCACCCCAAATATTTCCCTCATCTACACCCTTACCTGAATGCCATGAATAAACTCCGTGATTTATAAGCGCTGTTGCACCATCACTTAATTCATCAGTATAGTTTTTTATTAAACTACCTAATATAGAATGTTGTATATTTCTATATTCACTCTTCATATTATTTGTTTCTGGTAAAAATTTATCCATTAAATTAAAACCACAAACTGCTATTGCTGCTGAAGATGAGTCTCTTGATTGGTTAGAACCGTCATTGAAAATTAAATCCCAATAACAAACTAAATCTTCTGGTAATCTATTAATAAAATAATTTGATACTGCTTCAAATAATTCAATATTTTCTGAATTATTATTATAAGAATAATTTAGTGCTATTCCATATATTATCCAAGCTTGTCCTCTTGCCCAGCTTGAATCGTCAGAATATCCTTGTCTAGTCTTCCCTCCAATAGGTTCTCCGGTTTCTGGATCAAAGTAAAATGTATGAAATGCTGATGAATTATCTCTAATTGCATTGTTTATTGTTGTTTTAAAATGTTTCTTTGCAATATCTCGATACTTTTCATCACCAGTTACATCTGTTGCCCAGTATAATAATGGTATATTTAAAAGACAGTCCACTATTAATCTATAATTATCACGTGCACCTAGCTCCCCCCAGGCTTGTATAAATTCACCTACTGGTTGGTAACGTTTAATTAGCTTATCTGCAGCCATAATAGCCGCATCGTATGCAATTTTACTTCCTGTTAATTTGTAAGCACTAATACATGAAGGTATATAAAGAAAACCTAAATCATGATGATCAACTTCAATATTGTTTGCTATTCTATGATAAAATGATTCAACATGCTTTTCTGCTAAATCTCTATATTTTGGGTCATTTGAATATTCATATGCTAACCATAATATTCCTGTCCAAAATCCATTAGTCCATTCTGTGTTATCCATAGAATCATAACTATTATCTTTAGTTGCTGGACAAGGAAACTCTGCTCCGAATATTTCAATATTTTTATCGATTTTCTTTATACATGTATCTAATGCTTCTTTAACAGTTTCCTTTGATAAAAAACCATAATTCAAACGACTATCACTAGGAAGTAATGGTTCTTTTATAATGTTTCGCATATTTTAAAACTCCTTAATGTCTATTCTTTTTATTAGACATTATCCTCAGTTTGGATTTCTATAGAATAATATTTATAATGTACATAGCTTCTTGCGAATTCAAATGGTGTTTGAGCTGGATAATAAGATATTCTTTCAGCCTTATATACTGGAGTTTTTTCATCTATCTTTAGAGCTTCACATACATCCTTTTTTGAAATAGGAAATTCAATTTGAATTTTTTGTTTCATAGGTAAAGTCATTAAGTTTACACCTAAAGCTTTGTTTAGCTCATCAGATAATCTATCATTTTCTTTTAGATTATTATAATCAAAATTCTTTAAATACTTCTTAGGAATGTAACTGTTTTGAATTTGCCATGGAGTTTCATTAATATAACTAACTCTACAAAAGTGAACTAAAGTTTCATTTAACCTTATTTTCAATCTCTTAGCAATTTCTTCATCTTTTACTTCTTTAACAAATAGCATTTTTTTACTTTCAATTATTTTACTCTCAGAATATTTTCTTTTTATCTCTTCAATTAATGGACTTCCTTCATCAAAGAAAGCTCGTCTATGTTTGAAATTTTTCCTTACATATGTGCCTTCTCCTTGTTTTCTAATAAGGTACCCACTTAAAACTAAATCTTGAAGAGCCCTAACAACAGTTGTACTACTTACATCATAAAGTTTCTTCAATTCTCCCTCAGAATAAATTTTATCCCCTGGCTTAAACTTTTTTTCTTCAATCATCTGAATAATGTCTTGTTTTATAATCTCATATTTTGCAACCATAATTTCACCTCTTAATAATATAACATGTTAATATAATAAGTATTATAGGTTATATTATTCCCTGCTTCAAGTTTAACTAAGAATAATTGTATACTTTGGTTGCTATCCTATAGATGCACATATCTAAAATCACCATATAAGATATGTTAATTTAGAAAGCTATAAGCACCTCATGCTAAAAATACTTTTAATCTACTTAAGTAATACATATCTAGTATGCACATTTTCATGTGTTATGCTTCATCCACACATCATCTAAATAAAAATGTCATTATTTCTTCCTATTTTAATAGTATTGCGGGGCTTAGACATATAATAGACTTTTTATTTTAAGCTACAATGTGTTTAGATTATCTCATAGTAATTTTAACTCCTACCCTCCTCCTCCCTAGAACTTAATAACTTAACATGTTAACCTGTTAATATTATAATAGTACCTTTTGAAATCGTAGTCAATATATTTACTAAAAAAAATAGATATAAATTATTCTTTTTTTAAATCTCTTTATATTTTTTGTTATAATTTCTTTGTTTAGTTCTATTATTTAGAATCAATATATTATATATTTATCCGATTTCTATAGTAAAAAAATTGCCCTTAGTAGAACCAAAACTAATTCTACTAAGGGCTTTATAATACTAAACTAATTCTTTGCTGTAATGATATAATAGTTCAACACATTCAACTATATCATCTATAGGTGCTACTTCATAGCTATGAACATATCTTGTTGCATAGCATATTCCCCCTGAAGCAATTCCCCCTCTTTCTGGTTGAATTGTAGATGCATCTGTTTATCCTGCTGCATAAACTTCTAATTGATATTCTAAACCTGCATTTTTTGATGCTTTCTTTAATCCTTCTTCTATACTATTTGTATAATATGTCCTATCCCTTCAAAATGACAGGCACATAAATGATCATCTTCTACTATCTTTAATTCTGGCTCTTCTAAAAAACAAATTTCTTTTGCACTAGGACACCTTGTATTGAATCTACATCCTTTTGGTGGATTGGCTGGACTAGGTATATCTCCTTCTAAAAGCATAACCTTTTCATCATCTAAATCCTCTTCTGAAGCTCCATCAATCTTTGGAATTGCAGATAATAAAGCTTTTGTATAAGGATGCTTAGGATTTCTATACAGCTCTTTTTTACCAGATATCTCTACAATTTTACCAAGGTACATTACAGCCACCCTATCTGCAATATGCTCTACAACACTTAAGTTATTGGATATAAAAATATAAGCTACCCCCTTTTCTTTTTGAAGCTCTTTTAAAAGGTCAATGATTTTAGTTTGAACTGATACATCTAATGCAAATACAGTCTCATCACATATAACTAGCTTTGGATCTAAAATCATAGCTCTTGCAATCCTTATTCTCAGTCTTTGTCCACCTGAAAATTCATTAGCATACGCATTCATACACTCTTTATTTAATCCTACCCTCTTCATTACTTCTTCGATTTTTTTATCTCTCTCTTCACTAGTTTTATAAGTCTTTTGAATATCTATTCGCTCAGCAATAATATCCTTGACAGTAATCCTAGGATTTAGAGAATCATAAGGATCATAAAATATTAACTTCATCTTCTTCCTGGCAATTTTTAATTTCCTTTTATTAAGTTTTGTTATATCTTGTCCGTCGAAAATGACCCTTCCAGAAGTAGGCTCAATAGATCTTATTAATGTTTTTCCTAGTGTAGACTTTCCGCATCCAGACTCACCTACTATTCCAAGAGTTTCACCAGGTTTTATATTAAATGATACTCCATCAACTGCTTTTATATTTCCCGTTGCCCTCGAGAAAATACCTTTCTTAATGGGGTACCATTTTTTTAAATTCTGAACCTGAAGTATATATTCATTATTATTTTCTTCACTCAATTATCTTACCTCCTCTTTAGTCACTCTTCGTAATACTTCTAGCCTCTAAGCTTATGCCTTTTCTTAAACTTTATTAAATAAGACTTTGTATCTATAGATTTTGTTATTTTGAAAACAGCTTTTATTGTATAAAAAAGCTACTTTCAAAAAGAAAGTAGCTTACTTTAAACTAATGTAAAAATTGCGCACCACCTTATTATCTTTCAAAGCTACTGCTTTGTAGGAATTAACACCGTGTACTAAGTATCGGTTGTCGGGTATCATAGGGCCAGTCCCTCCGCCTCTCTTGATAAGAATTTACTTTCTATATTCACTTTTTATACTTTTCCAAAAATTAATTATTATTATAATAATCATTAAATGTATAATTGTCAATATTTTTTATTAAATAATAATTAATATTTTAAAATAATATATATATTTTTAATACTTTTGTAATTACTAAATGATTTTTGAAGATACTTGGATACACTTAGTTTAGAATTAATGATAAATAGTTATCGTTGCTCTACTAAAATAATAGTAAATAAATTATTACCCTTAGTAGAACTAATATCATTCTACTAAGGGCTTATATAAAGTAGAGGTAGGTCAAAATTTTAACCCACCTCTACTTTATCTCTTTTTATTAATAATTAACGATTAATTGATCTAGCAATCATTGATACTGTATGACGAACACCACGTATTGCCTTACTCATCGCAAAAATATTTTCAAAAGGAGCAACCCCACCATATCCTGCATCTCCAATATGTTGAATATCAGCTCCACAAATTTTATTGCGAATTGCAATTTGTTTAATAGTATCTTCATCTGAACTTTCTTGACTAGTGCCTATTGCAGTAAGTACAAGTGCTCCATTACTATGTGCAACTTTTACAACCTCTTTTAAATCTGCATCATCAAATCCAGGTACTGTTCCAACTGCTGGAACTAAAATAACATCTGCACCCGCCTCAATGAAACCTTTTATAGATTTTATATCTGCTACTGGTTCATCAACACCTGCAGCATGCATTTTACCAGCAATAATTAACCCTGAAAAATTATCTTTAGCTAATTTAATTGTTTTTTCTATTTCAGAATTGGTTACACCTGTACCAGGATTACCAGTAAAGCAAACAAAATCCAAACCTAGCTTCTCTATTTGTTGAATTGTTTCAAGATTGGCTTGTCTACCTTCGCTGATTGTTCTACGATTTTCTTGCATATCTGCATCTAAATCAACAGGCTCCAAGTTCACTCCTATTGGACGACCTACTAATCTGTGTAGCTCTTCAAGAAAAGATTCTTCTTTACCTTGTAATCCGAAAACGTTGGGATTCAAAACATCTACTCCATTAAGTAGTATTAAATCAGCTCCAAAAGCTCTAGCAATTTCAGAATTTGTAATATCTCCTATAAAAGATTCTCTTGGTGCTACATTCTCAGAAAGAATGGTTCTACCTTCACTTGCTTTAATACTTTGTTTTAATTCTGCTGCGGTCATTTGCAATATCTCCGAAGCATTTGCACTTATTAATCTTTTTCCCATAACTACTCCTCCAAAATATCTCTGACTTTTAATTTTTAGCTCATTAAGCTAGTATTTATCTCATCAGCTTCCATTTCTTCTGCTTCTAATACTAAGTTTTGCTTCTCAACTGTTTTATAGAAGAACCAATATATTATGACATCAACCAATATACATACTAATTGAAGAACTGCACCACTAATTTTACCTCCCGTTGTAAGGAATCCACTAATAATTGGTGGCATAGTCCATGAAACAGCAATACCTACTGTTTTAGCTACTAGTCCAGTTGCCATTGCTACATATGAAATTATTGCATTTGCCATTGGTGCTAAAATAAATGGAATTAAGAATGAAATATTCATAACAATTGGAATACCGAAAATTGCTGGTTCATTAATATTGAAAAGACCTGGTGTTAAAGTTAGTGGTGCCATAGCTTTACTAAGCTTACTAGATTTCTTACTTCTAGCGATAATAGTGATTACTATTACTAGACCAAGTGTTGCTCCCCCACCTCCCATATATACAAAGTTGTCCATAAACTCTTTAGTAATAATATTAGGTAGTTCTGCAAATTTATCAGCTTGGAATATTAAACGATTTGCATCTGAATTAATTAGCCACAATGGACTTATCATACTATTTACGACATTTCCTCCATGGATACCAACAAACCAGAATAAACTATTTAATAGAATTGATACAAGTATTCCGAAAATATTATTTGTTAATAATGATAGTGGCCCTCCTAAAATTTTTCCTAGTAGAGCATGAATATTAGTAACTCCAATCTTATCAAGAACTGCAAATAAAACTAACCATAAAGTTATAATAGCTGCACCTGGAATTAAAGCACTGAAGCTTCTTGAAACTGCAGGGGGTACAGCCTCTGGCAATTTAATTTGAATATTATGTTGTATAAACCACTTGAATATTAAAGCAGAAAAAATGGCGATAATCATAGCCATAAATAAGCCTTTACTACCCATATATGCAACTGGAATTCCTGCTCCTGCATCAGAAGTCAAAAAAGGTGTAACTACAACGAAAGATGATAAGGCTATAACACCTGCTGAAATACCATCAACTTTATGCTGACGTGCTAAACTATTAGCAATTCCAAAGCTAGCTATTAAACCCATTAATCCAAAGCTACTGTCTACTCCTTTAG
This sequence comes from Clostridium lamae, assembly GCF_033043255.1. Classification (NCBI taxonomy): domain Bacteria; kingdom Bacillati; phylum Bacillota; class Clostridia; order Eubacteriales; family Clostridiaceae; genus Clostridium; species Clostridium lamae. The sequence continues at coordinate 101,842 of NZ_JASCQJ010000008.1, forward strand.
ATAAGTAAGCTTTAATTCCTACGTCAGTTAACCAAGTTTTCCAAGCATCGATAGGAAAACTTGATATTACAAGAAATAAAGAACCGATAATAATTAATGGCATACTTAATGTGACACCATCACGTATTGCCATTAATACCTTGTTTGACCCTAGCTTTGCAGCAATAGGTAGCATTTTTTCCTCGAGAATCTCATTTAGCTTTTTCATATAACCTCTCCTTAATAATTAATTATAAAAAATAATTTATTATACCCTAAGAAAACATTTACCATAGTTAATTGCTTATAAATTATTATTTATTAACTAAATAATATATTATAAATTATAACGTGTCAACGTTATTTTATTGATAATTCCGTATATTTGTTTATAAATTATAATTAATAATGTATAATGATATTGTTAAAAAGGAGTGAGATTATGAAGCTTACAAGAAAACAACAAGAATTAAGATTTAAAATCCTAGATAAGATATACTCGAAGGGCCCAATTTCTAGAATTGATATTTCAAGAGAAACTGGTATAACTCCTGCTACAGTTAGCGAAATTACTGGTATTATGATTAGTGAAAATCTTATTCATGAGATTGGAGAAGTACTTCCTGAAGAAATTAAATCTGGAAGAAAGAAAGTATTATTAGGTATATCCCCTAATCATAGCTTTTATATAGGTACTGAATTATCTACAAAATATTTATCCTTTTGTTTAACAGATAATGTAGGTAATATCTTTAAAGATAAAGTTATTGAGCTAAACTCTAATTATTTAGATGATACTTTGTCTGAAGAATATTATATCCACGAACTAAAAGAGTTTATAAAATCTTGCGCTAGCTATACTCCAAAAGGAATTGGAGTTGCACTTCCTGGGCATTTTGATTATAAAAATAAATCAATTATTAGTAATTATCCTTTTTGGATGAATTTCAATATTAAACTTTTATTAGATAATGTTGATTTACCAATTACCTTCGAAAATAATGTTAAATCAATGGCATTATCCGAAAGATTATTTTCATTTAGTAATGCAAACGATAATTTTATATTTCTTCATGTAAGTAGAGGAATGTTTTCTTCATATATGTATAACGGCGAGCTCTATTCCAATGATAATCCTGTTGTTGGTGAAATTGGGCATATAATTATTCATCCAGATGGAGAACTATGTCCATGTGGTTGTGGTAGGAGAGGTTGTCTTCAAACCTATGCAAGTGAGAAATGGATTATAAAAAAATGCGAAATACTTTTTGAGAGTTCAGAAATTACATATCTAAATCAGCTAGTTACAGAAAAGAATAAAATAACTATAGATACTATTTTAAAGGCTTACAGATTAGGAGATGAAGCAATAATAAATCTACTTCATTCTGCAATCAAATACCTTTCAATTACAATAAATAATTTGTCTGTTACAATTGATGCAAGTAAGATCATAATTCATGGGGAATTATTTACTGAACCCCTTTTAGTAGATTTATTAATGGAATCAATAAATCAAAATATTAGTTTTATATCAACAGGAAAAAAACAAGATATTATATTTAAGCCTTACAATAATATTAATGGAGCTATAGGTGGAGCTGCTCTTTGCATTTCAAAAATGTTAATTAATTCAAACTAATTTCAAACGAAATTTTCATATATAAATAAATCGCCCTTAGTAGAACTAATACTAATTCCGCTAAGGGCTCATATATTAAAAGGGAAATTGAGTTATGTCATTATCTAAAGGATACTATATAAATATTAGGAGTATTTGATATCTCCTACTAAAGGCTATAATTATATTCTCTATTCAGTAACCCCACTCTTAAAAATAGATATTTCATGAATCTTATTTTTTTCGTTATTAGTTTTCTCACCATTAGCTACATTAATAACATATTCAATAAATTCTTCAGCAACTTCATCTATAGATTTTTCTTCTAATATTTTTCCAGCATTAAAATCAATCCACTTAGCTTTTTTATTAAATATATTACTATTTGAGGCTACTTTTACAGTTGGGATGAAGCTTCCAAATGGAGTTCCTCTTCCTGTTGTAAATAATACTAATTGACATCCAGCTGCTCCTAGTGCTGTTGTCGAAATTAAATCATTTCCAGGACCTTGTAATAAATTAAGTCCATTTTTCTGAAGTCTATCTCCGTATTTTATTACTCCAGTTACTTTGCTACGTCCACCCTTTTGTGTACAACCTAATGATTTATCTTCTAAAGTTGTAATTCCTCCCTCTTTATTTCCAGGAGAAGGATTTTCATAAATTGGTTGATTATATTGCATAAAATAATCCTTGAAATTATTTATTAAATCTACTATATCTTCAAAGGTTTCTTTATTAACTGCTCTATTCATTAATATTGTTTCTGCTCCAAACATTTCTGGAACTTCTGTCAATACAGTTGTTCCCCCTTCTGATATGATATAGTCAGAAAGCTTTCCCAATAAAGGATTTGCTGTAATTCCAGAAAATCCGTCAGATCCTCCACATTTTAGTCCTATCTTCAATTCAGAAATTGATACTTCTTCTCTCTCATCATTTTTCATAGAATTATATATTTCATTTAACAAACTTACTCCCTGCTCAACTTCATCCTCAACATTTTGACAAATCAAGAATTTTACTCTATCTTCATCAACTTTTCCTACTGCTGATTTAAAAGAATTCATAGTGTTATTCTCACAACCTAATCCAAGTACAAGTACTCCTCCTGCATTAGGATGCTTTACTATATCAGCTAAAATCTTTCTAGTATTATCTAAATCATCACCTAACTGTGAACAACCATAGTTATGCTTAAAAACTTCAATTGCATCAACATTAACTACATCAACATTATCTTTAAACTCTCTAATAATAATATCAGCTATACCATTTACACATCCTACAGTTGGAACTATCCATAATTCATTACGAATACCGACTTCTCCATTTTTTCTTCTATATCCTCTAAAAGTTTTTGGGCCTTTTAAATGTGATATTTTTGTCTCTTTAGGTGTATAAGAATAATCTATTTTATCAGAAAGATTAGTCTTTACATTATGTGTATGAACCCAGCTTCCTCTAGGAATATTTTCAGTTGCATGCCCAATTGGAAAGCCATATTTTATTATATTTTCATCTTCTTTAATATCATATATAGAAATTTTATGACCAGCTGTGATATCTTCTGAAAGAATAATTTCACTTTCGTCTATAAGGATTTTTGTGCCAGACTTTAAGTTTCTTAATGCTACAACTACGTTGTCATTATCATTAATTCTTATGAAATCTTTCATTTATCCACCTCCTGAATTGCATTTTCAATTTCATTTCTAGAAATATTATTAAGATATTTACTCACTAAATTATTAAGTCCATCTATCTCATTTAAATTTTGCTTCCATATACTTTCCATAGATAGAACTTCTGTAACAATACTATTTAATCCGCTATCGCTACCATCCCATGCACTCCAAATTCTACTATAAGCTTCTAGAACACTCGGCTCTTCTTTAAGCTCAATTTTTCTCCCTTTAATTTCTCCTCTATATAAGTAAATCAAAGCAGCTAGTGAAAATACTAAATTCTTAGGTAATGTTCCAAATCTATTTTTATACTCCAAAATTGAAGGTAATACTCTAGTTTCAAATTTACTCATTGAATTTAATGAAATTGACATTAAATAATGTTTAATAAATGGATTTTTAAATCTCTCCATTACATCATTAGCAAAATCTATTAATTCTTTTTCTGGTAAATCAAGAGTTGGTACAATCTCATCAAATACACATCTATTTATAAAAGAACCAACTATATCATGATCTACCGCTTCTTTTACTGTTCCTATTCCATAAAGTAAGGCTGGAGCTACCATTGAAGTATGTGCCCCATTTAATATTCGTACTTTCCTACTTCTATAAGGTTTTAAATCATCTACAAAGAGTACATTTAATCCTAAATTGTCAGCAGGGAATTCTTCTCTAATTGACTTAGGACCTTCAATTACCCATAGATGAAAAATTTCTCCTTCATCAACTAACTTATCTGTATAGCCTAATTCTTTTGTAATTTCCTCTATTTTATCTTTAGGATATCCAGGAACTATTCTATCAACTAACGTATTACAGAAAATATTAGCTTCATCTATCCACTTTACAAAATCATGACCAAGATTCCATTCTTCTGCATAAGTTATTACAACTTCTTTTAACTTTTCTCCATTAGCTTCAATAAGTTCACAAGGTAAAAATATAAATCCTTTTTCTATATCACCATTAAATTCTTTATATCTTTCGTATAAAAGCACAGCTACCTTTGCCGGAAAACTAGTAGGGCAATCATCTGCATATTTATCATCTTTGTTGTATGAGATACCTGCTTCTGTTGTATTAGAAACTATAAACCTCATATAAGGATTCTTAGCTAACTTTAAGTATTCTTCATATTCAATATAAGGATTAATTCCTCTTGTAATAGAGTTTATTATTTTTACTTCCCTTTTTTCTTCTCCATTTTCTATTCCTTGTATATATAATGAATATAAGCCATCTTGTTCATTTAACTCTTTTACCATTCCTTCTTTTAAAGGTTGGACTACTACAACTCCAGTATTAAAGTCTATTTCATCATTCATTTTATCTACTATCCAATCTACAAAGGCTCTTAAAAAATTACCTTCGCCAAATTGAATAATTCTTTCTTTATATTGTTTATAATCCTTATATGATTCACTACTCAATCTCATTTAAATCTCTCACCCCTCTGAACTTTATTTATTACTTAGTTGATTTTGCAAACTTCCCTAAATAAGCTTCTTGAACACGTGGATCATTTCTCATCTCCTTAGCAGGACCATGGAAACTGATTTTTCCCTGATCAATAATGTACGCTTCATCAGATATATCCATAGCTAGCTTTGCATTTTGTTCAATTAAAAGTATTGGTAATCCATTTTTATTAATTTCTACTATCTTTTCAAAAAGTTCAGCAACAATTACAGGGGCAAGTCCCATAGATGGTTCATCTAATAAAAGTATCTTAGGTCTTCCCATCATTGCACGTCCAATCGCTAACATCTGTTGTTCACCACCTGATAAACTCCATGCCATTTGTTTTCTTCTCTCTTTTAGTCTTGGAAAGATTTCATAGACTTCATTAAGGTCTTCACTATAATCCTTTCCACCTCTAAACCCTACCCAATTTGCACTTCCAGTTTCCAGATTTTCTTCCACTGTTAGTCCAGTAAAAACATGTCTTCCTTCAGGAACATGCATAATTCCAGACTTTGCAATATATATTGGACTCTTATTAATTAACTCTTCACCGTTCCAGAGAATACTTCCTTTTCTTGAAATCATACCTGAAATTGATTTTAATGTGCTGGTTTTCCCAGCTCCATTACTACCAATCAAGCAGCTTATTCCTCTATCTTTTACTTCTATATCAATTCCCTTTAAAGCCTCAATTTGACCATAGTATGCATGCAAATCTTTTATTTGAAGCATAGCTACACCTCCCCTTTATTAGTTACTTAAATTTAATTCCTTTCCAAGATAAGCCTCTACAACTTTAGGATTACTTAATGCTTCTTCCGGATTTCCTCTAGCAATAATTTCTCCAAAATTTAATACAACAATATTGTGACAAATATTAATTACCATATCCATTTGGTGTTCAATAAGAACAACACCTATTCCTTTTTCCTTTGCTGCTAAATTAAGAAGAGCATTTGCATATTCTATTTCCTTATTATTTAATCCTGCTGCTGGCTCATCTACTAACATAACCTTAGGATTTGCAAGCATAGAACGAACTATCTCTAATATTTTCATCTGTCCATAAGAAAGTGATGAAATATCATCATCTAAGTTTATTTTAAGGCCTGCAATTTTTAGTAATTCATCTAATTCATCATTTAGACTTTTTTCTTTTGCATGGAAGTAAGATTTTAAATATCCTGTTTGATACCTTAAATCTTGACCTAACATCAGATTTTCTCTAATATTTGATCTTTCTAAAAAACGAGGAGTTTGGAATGTCCTTCCAAGCCCTATTCTTGCTATATTATGTGCCTTTTCTTTTGTTATATCTTTTCCATCAAATATTATTTGTCCATCATCAACATCATAAATACCACTAATTAAATTTAAAATAGTACTTTTTCCAGCACCATTTGGACCAATAAGTCCTAAAATCTCTCCTTCATTAACTTTGAAGGAAACATTATTTGCGGCTACAACACCACCAAATCTTTTACATACTGATTTTAATTCAAGTTTTGTTGCCAAATTAATCAGCCTCCTTCTGCAATGTTGATATTTCATTTTCTAATTTTATTATTTCAGGCTCTGATTTTGCTATTTCAGGCTCTAATTTTACTATTTCTGGTTCTAATGTTTTTTTAATTTGCCTCTTACTTAGCATAATTTTTAATGACTTTAAACCTCCAGCTAATCCCATAGGCATAAATATCATTAATAAAATAATAGTAACTCCATATATTAATCTCATGTATTCGTTTAACACTCTAAGTGTTTCTGGCAACATTGTAACTAAGAAAGATCCTACAAAAGTTCCTACTGTACTATTTACTCCTCCCAGCATTACCATAATTATATAGTTAATAGTTAAATCATAAGTATATAGATAAGCACTTATAGCCTTATTATGTGGTGCTAGAAGTGCTCCAGCTAGTCCAGCAAGAGCTGCTGCAATTGCGAAAGCTATAACTTTAGTTTTAAACACATCTACACCTAAAGACTTAGCTGCAATTTCATTATCTCTTACAGCTGCCAAAGCTCTACCTAGTGATGTTTTTCTTATATTTTCAACTAAGAATAAGACAATAACTCCAATTACCATTAATAAGTAAAACCATTGAATAGGAGTTTTAGGTCCAATTCCTGCTATAGTTAAATTTGGTATCCCTGTTATTCCATTTGGTCCACCAGTAACAGGTTCCCAATTCAAGTAAATATTAGCCATTATCTGTACAAAACCTATAGTTGCAAAGGTAAAATAAGTTCCTTTTAATCTAAAGAGTATCATACCTAAAATATATCCAAATATACTTGTTAAGGCAGTTGCTAAAACAATTGCTAGAACTGGAGGTAGAGAAAAGTTTATAGTAAGTATAGCGTAGCTGTATGAACCAAAACCTAGAAAAGCTACTACTGCAAAGGAAACTTGTCCTGCCATTCCAATTAATATAGTTAATCCTAAAGCTGCTATAAAATAAATAATAACTAAGTTCATTACACCCATACTATAATTATTAGTTATCAACGGAGTAATAATAGCAAAGATTAATGCTCCTAATATTATTAATAAATTCTTTGATTTTAATAAATTTTTCACCCTATTCACCTCCTAAGCCTTGTCTGCTACTTTTTCACCAAATATTCCTTGAGGTCTTACCACTAAGAAAATTAACATTATCAAGAAAACTATCGCATCTTTATAAGTTGAAGTAATAACTATACTAAACGCTTCTATAATTCCAATAAATAAACTTCCTAAAATAGCCCCTTTTAAATTTCCGAATCCACCAATAATAGCACCTGCGAAAGCTCTTAGCTGTAATGATGCTAGATTTACAGAGGCTAAGAATATTGGCGCTACTAATGCACCACCGAAACCTACTATTACCATAACTATCATATATGTAACCATAGTTGTGATAACTGGAGGAATACCTAATAATTGTGCAGCATAAGGGTCTTGAGCTGCTGCTTGTAATAGCTTTCCTGAATAGAGTTTCTCAAATATAGTAAATACTAAAGCAATCATAAAGGCTGCTACTAAAATTATGATAAGATATTGCTTTTCAATTGATATAGGACCTATTTCAAATACTCCTATGGCAAGGGGATCTACTGGTAATGGAGAACCTCCCCATATTAATTTAGCTGCTTCTTTAATAACCATAGATGCTCCTATAGTACATACCGTAACTGCTACTGTCCATTTTGAACTTCTCACCGGCCAATAACAAGTAAACATAAATACTGCTCCAGCAATTAAGAAAAATATTAGTGCTATAATAAATGCAGCCCATAATGGTACTTCCATTTGCATAGTAAGTTGAAATATAGCAAAAGCTCCTAGCATAAGCAAATCACCTTGAGCAAAATTTAAAACACCTACAGCTCTTACTAATAATATTAATCCCATAGACATAAGTGCATAAATCATACCCATAGCTATTCCATTAACTAGTAATTGAACAACTGTATTTAACATAACTTCTCATCTCCCTCTATTTTATTAATGGAGCTGCCTAGGCAGCTCCTATCTAAATCTCAATTTCTATTAACGATATACTTGCTCAACTACTTGTGCTTCTCCAGCTTCCATTATTACTAGAGGTTGTGAGTTTATTAAACTTTGGTCATCATGCCAAGAATAAGTTCCCATTACACCTTCAAAATCTTTAACTTGTTTTAATCCTTCTAAAACTGAAGCTTTATCAGATGCTCCTGCAATCTTTATAGCTTCCACCATTAAGCTATATGCATCATAAGTAATAACAGCAGCTTTATCTGGTTTTGTACCATATTTTTCTACAAATCTTTCAACAAACTCTTTACCTTTTTCATTAGTTGGATTTGGAGACCAGTCTCCTATTGAATACCATCCATTAATAGCATCTCCAGCAGCTTCAGCTGTAATAACTGAGCAATAAGATGCAGATCCTAATTTAGGAATTGATAATCCCATTGATTGAGCTGCTTTTGCAACAAGAGCAGCATCAAAGTTTTGACCTATAGCAATTAAACCATCAGCTCCACTATCTTTTATTTGTGTTAATAGAGGCACATAATTCTTTTCATCTACGTTATAAGATGCTACTAAAACTGGTTCTATCCCATAAGTTTCTTTAAGATTTTTCATAACTTCATCCCTAAGACTTGTACCAAATGCATCAGATACATTAAGAATAGCTGGTTTCTTCATTTCTAAAGTTTCAACAGCAGCATAAGCAAACAATTTTCCTGAATGGTCATCACTCATTCTACCAAGTAACATATAGGGGTTATCCACATGCAATTTTGCACTACTACCAAATACAAAATGAGGAATTTCAGATTCTTTAATAACATCTGAAACAGCTAATGCATCAGCACTTGTATTTCCAACTCCAAATACTGCAGATATATCTTCTCTCGCAATCATCTTATTAGTGGCATTAATAACAGTTTGTTGATCAGAACCAGCATCTTCAACTATTATTTCTACTTTTTTACCAAGTACCTCGACACCTTCCATGTCCTCTAAAAATAATTCCAACCCTTGATTACAAAACTCACCACTTGCACTTAAGTTACCTGTTAATGTAAATGTTCCACCTAATTTAATTACCTCATCAGAAGAACCTGACCCACATCCAGTTAACACAGCAGAAACACCCAAAACACCTGCAAGCAATAAACTTGCCTTCTTCTTTAATTTACTTTTCATCATTGAACCCCCTATATTTATTTTTATATTATTTATATTAATTAAATAATATCCTTTTATTTGAATAGCTTAATATAACGATTATCAAACTATGCTTTAGTTTAGTTTTATCAAGGATTTTATCATTTTATCTTGATTGTTCACTAAATCTTCGAAGGCTGATTCAGCATTCTCTAAATCATATACACCTGTTAAAAGTAATTTCAAATCAAACTCTTTATTAGAGACTCTGTCTATTAATTCTATAAAATCTTCTTTTAAAGCATTTCTTGACCCATATATATCAAGCTCCTTGGTCTGAATTCTTGTATAAGCAAAATCATGGTTACGTTTACCTACACCTACAACAACAACTCTTCCTCTAAATGCAGCGGCATCTATACAATTTTGAAATGTTTCAGGAAGCCCTACACATTCTATACAAACATCAAAACCTTTACATTTTGTAATTTTAGTAACTCTTTCATTAAAATTTTCTTCACCGGTTACTATTATTCCAGCAGCCCCAATTTCTAATGCCTTTTGAAGCCTATTTCTTTGTATATCACTTACATAAACTTCAGCACCTTGTCCAATTGCAGCCATTGCAGCAAGTAATCCTATAGTTCCTGCTCCAACTATCAAAACCTTGTCACCTTTTTTTACTCTTCCTCGTTTTACTGAGTGATATCCAATACAAAAAGGCTCTATCATCGCTAACTCTTTTGCGTCTAGGCCTTTTCCATAATATAAACGCTCAACTGGTATAGAGAAATATTGCCTAAATATTCCATCTCTTTGAGCTCCCAATGTTTGATTATTTTCACAGCAGTTGAGAAATCCTCTTTCACAAGAATAACATTCACCGCAATTGTAATATGGGTTTCCAGTAACAATCATTCCTGGTTTTATTCCATACTCATTTTCATCAACTTCTACTACCTCTGCTGAAAATTCATGTCCAGGAATTCTTGGATAACCTGCATATAGGAATGTCCCCTTATATGTTCCCAAATCTGATCCACAAATTCCTCCGTATAAAACTTTTATTAAAGCTTCACCATCTTTTTTCTTCGGTATTTCTACTTCTTCTACAGTTACTTTTTTAGGTTCCTTAATTACAATTTGTTTCATTTTATCCATGTTTCCCTCCTAAGAATATATTAGATAGGATTTATTAAGCTATATTTCATATTTGCTTAACAGATTGATTCTATAAAAAAACTTGCATGTTTTATTGTTGTATATGTGTTGCATGCAAGTTGATTTAAAAAAATATTTAATTTTTTTTTAGTTTTCTATAAATAATTTTAGGCCAGCTTCTTTACCCATCTTTAGATGATGTTCCATAATCTTAGCTGCTTCGTCAATATTATCTTCAAGTATTTCATTTATAATTTCAATATGTTCATCGTATGTTTCTTTCATCCTATTCTTATCTACTTCTCCAGACAAAACTCTTATCCTTTGATTTTGATTATTAATTGAATTAAATAAGTTAATAAAATATTTATTTTCACTATTTTCAAAAATAATTTCATGAAAATAATCATCCTTTACATACATTTCTTCTGAGTCAAATGATTTACTATTTCTTTGCTTTTCGAATTCATCCTTTAATTTTAAAAGCTTGTCTTTATCAACCTTATGAGCATATTTTCTTATAAGGTATGGTTCTATTAACTCACGTATTTCATAAATTTCTTTAACATCTCTATAAGCAATTCCTGAAACTAAAGAACCCTTTTTAGGAATTATTTTAACGAGATGCTCTTGCTCCAGTTTGTTAAGTGCTTCTCTTATAGGAGTACGACCCACTTCAATTTCATTCATTAGCTCAATTTCGCTTAAAAACTCATTTGGTTTATATTTACAACTAATAATCTTCTTTTTAATAATATCATAAGCCTTATCTTTTAAAGTCTTTTTCACTTTACTTTCCAACTTTCTTTTTAATTTTTATTATTAAACTTTCTAATTTCCATCTTATATATTTATTGCATATATTAGTTATGTTTATATAATATCACAACATTTTCAAAATGCAAATGTTTTCATAAAAAATTTTGTATTTTTTTGAATATTTTTAAAATTGATATTAAAGTTGTACTTTTTTTAAATTATTCTCAAAATCATAAAACCTATAGGGTAGACTTTTACTGTCTACTCTATAGGTTGTATTTATTGTACTATAGTCATATATATTAGACTCTCATCTAAAATTAAAGTCTAAAACTCAACTTTAGTAGTATCCTTAACTACTATTTGTGCTGCTTGCTTTTCAACTAAATCACCAGCTTCAGTTTTAATAAGCTTCTTATTTATTATAGTATCCATAAGAGCTCCTACAGATAGGTTATCTACATTTTCTTTAACATCTCTAACAGATACTGTATGCTTTTTGCCAGCTACATCTTTAAAACTCATACTTGCAGTTCTTTCAATCATATTACATCCTCCTTCCCCTAAATAATTTACTTACTAATAAACAGTGGATAAATATTATCCTCTAGTTACTATATAAGTTTGTTCCTTTTTTATAGTAGAAACCGTATATTCTAAGATTCCTTCTATACCATCTGCTAATGCAACTAGATCCTCATCTGTTGCGTCAGCTGAAATGTTTTTAAAGCTTTGTCCCTTAAAAACATCATTTCCTTTAGAATCAACACCTACTTGATAGCTTAATCCTAAAGCATTTCCAACTAATATCGAATTCGCTGCCATCATCATCACCTCCTCATATCTTATATACGTAGGTGAAAATCTATTTTAAAAGTTTCTTTAAAAATTTTTTAATTTTATTTTTTCTATTACATATAAAAGTACCCTATAAGATAGACTTTCTTCTTTTTCTATCTTATAGGATACTTTTTACTTACTTCATTATTAATATTACTATATATATCATCTGAGACAGTAAAAATTCATTTGCTAAACTATACATTTAATATATTAATAAGCCATTAATATAGACATAGTTATAATAGATATCAATATACTTATAGAACCTACCATAGCTGGCATATCTTTTTTATATCCACATTTTAAAGAGAATATAGGTGATATACTAGTTGTAGGTGCAAATAAACAAATCATCAACATCCTTTTAGCAAGGTCTGGAATAGGCATATAAAACCAAACAATTATAGCTAATATCACTGCCATAAGATTTCGTGTAATAATTATATTGATTACATCCTTTATTTCATTTCGATTAATCTTAAAATCTAATAAAAGTCCCACAGTAAACATTGATAGAAAAGTATTTGCACTACCTATTCTAAAGGTAATATCCTGAATAAACTTAGGAATTTCAATATTCAAGATGGAAATTAAAAATATAAACATATAAGTATCAAAAGCGACAGAAGATACTAGTTTCTTAATAATTTCCTTTATACTAAACTTTTCTTTTCTATTTACAACACTAGATGCGATGGAGTAAGTCAATCCTAACCCCATAAAGGCGTTTCCAATATCAAACATACTTATATATGCTATTCCTGCTCCTGGATAAAAATATTGAGCAAAAGGAATTGCAAAATTTCCGATATTATATCCTGAAACATTTAGCATATGAGCTGCTTGAGTTTCTTTATCTCTTTTTTTAGCCATAATGTAACCTATACTTAGCATTATCACATTAAAACAAATCCCAGCTAAAATTAGCAAAAACATTGTTGGTCCAACTTCCAATTTTGAAACACTAGATAGTAAAGCACATGGCAAAGTAATATTTAGAACAATTTTTGCTATTTTTTTACTATCTTCTTTTTTTAAAATATGTTTTGCTTTAAATATGTATCCAAGAAAAATAATTAAAAAGAATGTACCTGCATTTTCTAAAACAATATTCATAAATAATTATCTCAATCTCCCTCTGTTAGTTTTTATTACTTTTTTATCTATTAGTTTCCATTACTTTTTTATATGTAAAAAATATTTATTTTGCTGCTCAATAAAAAAAGAAAGCCAGCAATAGTTCTGCTATAGTGCGTTTTCCACTACCGAAGGCTCCATTAATCAATACAAACATTATATTCCTCCTACATGCACATTTAATAATATATGTATCAAATTTCTTCTATTATTATAGCATATAAAATAGGAGCTGTCCCCACAGCTCCTAAATTTAGAATGTAAAATGTAGAATTTTTGAATTAATATTTATAATGAATGGTATCCTTATATTCTTCAAAGATCTTTTTGTTAAGCTCATCTCCACCATCTATATTAGCACTATAGAATATTGGAGGAGTTTTTAATCCTTTATCAATAAGATCTTGTGTTGCCTGTGCAACTATTGAATTCATAATTGTTGCTGCAATTACTGTAGAAGTAGGGCTAACCTTTTGTTCTAATCCGTCTATTTCTACACATGCATCACCCTTATCACCATGGTTATCAATAACTATATCACTAACTTGATATAGATTCTTTCCTGATGAATGTCTTGATGATACTTCCTTTGAATACTTTAAATTAGTTAAACAAATTACAGTAGCTCCAATTTTTCTAGCTTCCATAGCAACTTCTATACTTACTGGATTTCTTCCTGAAACAGAATGCACAATTACAACATCTCCATTTGAAATATTGCTCTTTTTTGCAATAGCAGTTCCATATCCTTCCAATCTTTCCATTTCACTAGTTAAAGTTATTGGATAAGTATCTAGCATTAAATTCTTAGCAAATATAGGATTTATCACTACAAGTCCACCAGCTCTATAGAATAATTCTTCACTTAATATTCCCGCATGTGATGCTCCAAAAGCAAAGATAGATTTTTTATTAAGTACAGCATCTACAATTACCTTTGTTGCCTTAATCATATTTTCTTTTTCTTCAATTTCTACTATATCTATTAATTCTTTTATCTTTTCAAAATATTTAAATGTCATATCTTTTAAAATTCCCTCCTAAGATTAAATAATCATGTAATTATATAATTAATCTTTTAGAAATTCAATAATTTACATTCCTCCAAATACTGATGCTATTAACTTTCCTATAATTCCGAATAAAGATAAGTCATTACCACCAAATATTAATATCCAATTTTGTATTGTACCAGAGTAAATTACTGCTGATATTCCTACTAAAACTACCATTAATATAGCAGCTGTTATTGTTCCTATAATAGCACCTCTAAGACCACCTTGTCCTTCTCCTATAACTGCAGCTGCACCACATTCAAAGAAAGAAGTTATAACTAGAGGAATTAGTAACACATTGAACATATTAAAATAATTACTTATTAGTACTAAAATTGTTGATGTTACCATTGCAGTAATAAATCCTATTAATACAGCATTTGGTTTATAGTTAAATAATATTGGACAATCAAAAGCTGGGATAGCATTTGGAACAATCTTTTCAGAAATTCCTTTAAATGCTGGCACTATTTGATTAATTAACATTCTAACACCTTGTAGCATTACTATTAAACCAGCACCAAAAGTGAAGCCTTGAGTAATTGCATACATAACTAAGTTTTGTTCTAAATCTGCAAAACCTTCTGGAATAACAAGTCCAACAACTAAGAACATAATAAAGATAACGATTCCACCTGTTATTGAAATTTCTCTAAAGAATGAAAGTCCTGCTGGAAGCTTTAAGTCTTCTGATGATTTTTCTTTATTTCCTAATTTACTAGCAACAAATCCAGATAATAATGCTAAAATTCCACTTGGATGTCCTAATGTAAATGAAGTATCTCCTGTAACATCAGAAACATACTTTCTTAATAACCAAGGCATAATTGACCAATAAAGTGCAGATAAAATAGCTCCGAAGAGTATAAGTGCCCAACCAGTTAATCCACCTTCAACACCTGCTGCTATGAAAATAAATGGGAACCACCATAACATATGTCCTGTTAAGAATATAGTCTTAATTGGAGTAAATCTAGCTATTAATATATGAAGAGCTAGTCCAATAAACATAGCTAAACCAATTGTTCCACCATAGCTTGCTGTAAATGTTGCATCATTTAATCCCTCAGCAACTGCTCCTGAAGTACTTATGATTTGGAAAGCATTATTTATTGGTGCTATTGAACTTATAAGCATTGAAGTTCCTTGATCTAATATTACCATACCAAAAGCGGCTAATAATGAGCCTTTCACTATATCAGCAAGTTTTTTCTTCTGCAGTATTAACCCTATCGCGGCTATTAAGCCTAATAATAATGGTGGGTTACGTAGTACGTTATTAATTAAAAAATCCATAAAACCTTCCTCCTATTTATTATTTATTATTTAAATATTTTTGGACAGCATCTTTAACTTCTGCTAAATCCATATATTTTTTAACTGGATAAACAGGTACATTTACTGTTCCTTGTAATTCTTGTTGAAGCTCTGGACTAGTGAATATAACATCACAATCAGTTCCTCTTGCATCATTTATATCTGTATTATTTACTTCAGCATCGATGCCCATTTCTTTTAAAACCTTGTCTATTGACATCTTTAATATCATTGATGATCCCACGCCAAATCCACATACCGCTAAAATTTTCATATTAACCCTCCTGTTTATTTGTATATTTTTTATTCTTTATCATTTATAACTTTTAATATTTTTTCTTTATTACCTTCCCTAAAAAGATCTAGGTTTTCTTTATCAAATAAAATTTCTGACAATGAGGCTAAAGCCTTAATATGACTATTATTATCAATTGTTGCAAGCACCATAAAAATATTAACCGGCTTTCCTAATAGATCCACCTCTTCTTCAACAGTTAATAATGACATAGATAGTCTATTAACTCCATCCTTTGAATTAGCATGTGGCAATGCAAATCCATCTGCTAAAACTATATATGGGCCGTGCTTTTTTATGCTTTCTATCATTGCATCTACATATCTCTCATCTATAGAGTTATCTTCTAATAATGGCTTTGATGCAAGTCTAATTGCTTCTTCCCAATCCTTAACTTTTAATACTTTATTAACTCTTTTCTCATTGACTAATTCCTTTAGCATTGGTTGATAGTCCTCCTTTTCGTCCATCTGATAAATAATTTTTATTAAATCATTTTTAAGATTTTCATAATTTATTATATTTGCATTCTTCTTTATAGCCTGCATTATTCGTTCTATATTAAATTGCAAATTACTTTGATTAAAACTTACTAGCTTGTCCATAAGTTGTTTAATATCTAACTTACTAAGCATAGGGTTTACAACTATGACATTTTTCTTATCTAGTATGTCCATTGTAGAAACTATATAATCATACTGTATATTAGATTCATTTAATTCTTTAATTGACATAACACCTATAATATCAATAGTAGGTATATACTTGTATAATTGGATTTCAAGATTCTTAGATATTAATAACCCATTTGGACATACAACTAATACTTTCTTTCTTCCTTTAATCTCAGTTTCTGTACTTCTTAAATATCCACCAAAATATGCAGCAATAAATCCAATTTCCTCTTCCCTTATACCAATAAAATCAGGGAAATCTTTTTCATCTTCTAATATTGATTTAATGATTTTATATAATGATTCATGTTTCCTCTTAATTTCATCTAGAGATGGATTACTTATTGGGAAAGCAAATCTTATCCTATAGTAAGAAGATAATAAATGCCTTTTTAGATTTTTCTTAAATTCGTTTTCATTTTCAATTGTTATTGCTGTATTTACTTCAAACCTTTTAATTAGGATATCTACGTAGTTTTGTATTTTTTCTTCTGAAATATTATTATTTAAGCTTGGTAAAGTACTAATGTAAGCACATAAATATGCAACTTCACTTTCCTCTGCTCCTTTTACTAAAAGAGACTTCACTAAGCTGTAATAATTAAAATTCTTTACATCAGCTTCAAATTTATAGGAATGAATTGAAAAATTATTTTTTATTCTTTTATTAATGAATGAAACAAATCTAGATAGATTGGTTAAAGAATAATCTGTAAGATTTAAAGTACACTCTTTATCAAAACTTAATATATCTTCACTATACTCTCCTAATAACTCTCTATTTTCTTCCATTAGAAGTATATATTTATCTCTTATCTTTAGTTCACTTCCAATTATTTTATATCCCTTTTTGTAAACTAAGTTTAACCCATCTTTAAGAAGCTCTTCCTTAATACAATCAAGGGTTTGAACTATTGTATTTTTAGAAAGCCTCATCTCATTTACTAAAGATTCAATAGTAAATTTTTCTTCATTGAAAATCTTATATATGATGTAATTCTTTCTATTTTCAATATTCATAAAGTGCTCTTTAGCAACGTACATTTTTTTATACAATTTATCATAGTCTCCAACAAATGAAAAAACATGATTTATACTTTTTAATTCGCCGCAGTCTTTTATATGATAATTAATATCTTCAATATTATAGTAAAGAGTTCTTCTTGATATATTGAATATTTCAATTAATTCTTTCGATTTTATGCTTCCTTTATCTAATATAATTTTTAGTATCTTTTCTGATCTTTCTCTCATATCCATCCCTCCCCTTAATTATCTTCTCTTACATTATTATAAACAATACCAAATTATTGCACAAATTTTACAACAATTTACCAAAATTGCAACCTACGATTAAATTGGAAATTATAAAAAAGACCATCCATAAATAGGACAGTCTATTACTATTATCAATTCTTCAATTGCCTTTCTTATTATATCTAGAGACATTTCCTCATCAAGAGTCCATGTATGCATGCCTTGTTTTAAATCACCAAATCCCATACACCCTAAACAAATTCTAGAAACATTTAAATCTGAATTTCCTAGTTTAATATATTCCATACTACCCTGCAATTAATGTATAATAAAAATATACATTAATTAACAATTATATTTTGATGCTAATAAAATTATATAAATTAATTATGGAGGAGTATTTGAAATGAAAATAGATATTAATATTTTTGCTATTCTTGCTACTATCATTAACTTTGCTGTATTAATTGCTATCATAATACTATTATATAAAGCAATAAAAGGTATTAAGAATTTTATTAATAGAAATAAAGAGTT